>CAYSAH010000225.1:0-6626 GCA_964428945.1 uncultured Bacteroidaceae bacterium
GCCGTACCTTCAGGTTTTTCGGTGTTTCCTGCAATGATCAGGGGAATTCCCCTGAGCATTTCATAATTGAAAACCATTCTGAATTTTGAATTTACAGCCAATTCAGCACTCAACACGTCCATGTCATTATCGATCTCTTCGGCACAATAAACGATCGGGCCATACTCCACAGCTACTTTGCCCCTGTCTTCCTCAACATTCTCGTTGGCTGCCACCAGCCTGATCTCCATTGGAAGTTCCATTTCAACAAGATCTCCCTTTTTCCATTCACGAGAGATCACGGCATAACCATCTTCCATTTTAAGTTCAGTCAGTTCACCGTTAACAGTAATCACAGGACTGGAATTCATTTCATTCACATAATAATAAAGGTCGCTTGCAAGGACTTCATTCCTTGCCCAGCCAGGGATCCTTAATTTCAGGTCAAATGCGGCTGTCTTTTTGGGTGTGACCGCTATGCTTATCCTGTTGTTCCAGGGATATTTTGTTTTTTGGGAAATGGAAAGTTCATTTCCTTCCACTTCAAATGAAGCTGTATTTTCCATGTACAGGTTGATGAATACCTGCTTATCCTTAACAGCATAGAGGTAGCCTGGTATGGAAGGGATAAAGCGGGTGACATTTGAAGGGCAGCAGGAGCAGTCGAACCAGGGAGAGCGGGAACACAATCCCTCATTGAAGGGCCATGAACCATCGGAGGCGAGGGGATTTGTATAAAAGAAATTATCCCCCGTGAGAGCAACACCTGCTATCATCCCGTTGTATAAGGTCCTTTCCAGTACATCCATGTATTTGCTGTTGCCGCTTAACAGGAACATCCTGTGGTTCCAGAAAATATTGGCTATGGCAGCGCAGGTTTCATTATAGGCACTTAGGTTGGGTAATTCATAGTTGTCGCCGAAAGCTTCTCCTCCATGTCTTGCCCCGATCCCTCCTGTTAAATATATTTTTTTACCGACTACGTTGTTCCAGATTTTATCAAGTGAATTCAAATAGGCTGAATCACCTGTGATCGCTGCTATATCGGCCATGGCAGAATACATATAGCCAGCCCTTACAGCATGTCCTACAGCTTCGGATTGTTCCTGTACCCTAAGGTGGTCCTGGTTGTATTCACCCCAAAGGCCATCTCTTCCTTCAGTATTTCCCCGCTGGTCCAGGAAGAATTTTGCAAGGTCGATGTATTCTTTTTTACCTGTCACACGGTATAGCTTTACAAGTCCGATCTCAATTTCCTGGTGGCCGGTAGGACTTATGATCTTTCCGGGACCAAAGGTGTTCACGATAAGGTCGGCACTTTTTAAAGCGATGTCAAGCAAAGATCTTTTGCCTGTGGCTTTATAATGGGCAACTGCTGCTTCATACATATGGCCCATATCGTACAATTCATGGCCACTGGCAATATTCGACCAGCGTTCCTCATTCCCTGACCAGCTTGTCGGAGGTTTCGTCGGGTCAATGATCCGCCAGGTCTGCAGGTATCCATCGTCTTCCTGGGCTGCTGCGATCCAGGTGATCAGGCTGTCGAGGTAAGCTTCCAGTGCAGGGTCGGGCTTGCTGCTGAGGGAATAGGAAGCACCCTCGATTATTTTATATACATCGCTGTCGTCAAAGGGGAAAACACCCCTGAAGCTGCCTTCCTTTAGTCCGCCGGCGACCTTGAAATTATCGATCCGTCCCGTCTCCTCGCATTTCTGAAAGCTTGAAGGAATGGTAACAGTCCTGTTGATCTCAAGCCAGGGCTTCCAGTAATTGTCTGAAAGTGACACACGGGTGAATTCGACAGGAGTTACCGGGTAATCATTGACAGCAGGTTCCTTTTTCTCTGAGGTGCAGGAATGGCCTGCCATCAGAAGGATGATGGCGGCGACAATGGCATGAATTTTTTTCATCAGAATAGTATTAATGAGGTATTCGTTGTTAACTGCAAATTAGTGAAATTTTAATTAAAAAGAAGATGGAGTCTGCCAGAGGTATACATTCCCATGTTCTCCGGAATCCTTGTAGAATTTTTTAGTGTAGAAATTATTCCGGTACTATTTCGTGCCTACCTTGTACCTTATTTTAAGGTTGTAATCAAACATCCGCAGGATATATTTTGTAAATTGCCGAAGAAATTATCTGATCAAAACTGTTGTATTCCAGGTATGATGAAGAAATATCCCTTCATTCCCCATTCGTGTCCATTGAAAAATTGTTGAATTTTTATGTACAGACCAATATCGATGGTTTAATTATAATGATTGAAATGAAAATAAAAGTAAAGATTCTGGCCGGTTTCTTCCTTATCATTGCGATGTTAATCGTGGCAGGAGCAATGTCGATTTACGATTTCTCCCGACTGAGCGATTCAGTCAGGGCTCTGATAGATGACAATTATAAGACCATTGAAGCGTGCAAATCAATGATCGAAGCTCTTGAACGTGAGGATAGCGGAATATTACTGCTGGTATCCGGAGAGTGGAGAGAAGGCCGCGAGATTCTCGATTCCGCAGATGCACTTTTCCTTTCAGCATTTGAAGTTGCCAGTAATAACCTGACAGAGCCCGGCGAAGAAGAGTTCATTGAACGTATTGATTCCTGCTATAAAAATTTTAAGGGAGAATGGGAATTGCCCATTGTGGGTACCAGTAAAGAAAATAGTATAGGCTGGTATTATACCGATCTGTACCCAAGTTTCACTGCAACCGTAAACGAGGTAAAGGCCTTAATGAACCTTAACCAGGATAGCATGTACCAGGAGTCGGTGAATCTGAAGGAAAAATCGCGAAGGGCAATCATGCCAGGTATCGTTGCAATTGCAGCTGCCCTGGTTTTCCTCATGATTTTAAATTATTTCGTCAGTAAATTCTTCGTTAATCCTGTTCACAACCTGGTAAGGGCCTTGAAGAATTATAGTAACCAATCACAAAAATTCGATGCGGGAATTTCTTCTGATGATGAAATGAAAGACCTGGAAACTGAGATCATGAACCTGATTATACGCTTAAGACAAAAGGGGAACTGATGAGACTTGAAATCGTTTTAAGATATGTAGGCCTGGCATTAATATTCAATGCGGTATTCTTGTTTTTTTCATTCATAATCTCTTTGATACTATCCGAGCCGACCAGTATTCTTTTTTTGTACAGTACCCTGATCGCACTCATATTTGGACTCTTGCCCCTGGTATATGTCCGGCGAACAAATTATCTTACAATACTTGAAGGCGTTACAATTGTTGTATTTGGCTGGCTCAGTACCTGCCTTGTGGGAGCCTTGCCCTATATCCTGTGGGGTGGAGAGTTTAACCTGGTCAATGCATGGTTTGAAAGCGTTTCCGGGTTTACAACAACAGGTTCAACCATTTTAACTGATATTGAGACTCTTCCCCGTAGTTTAATTTTCTGGAGATCCTCAACACATTGGATCGGTGGAGTTGGTATTATCTTTTTTACCCTGCTGATCCTGCCAAAAGCAAATACTTCAAACCTGACCCTTTTGAATGCAGAGATGTCAAAACTTGCGAAGGCTGATTTCAGGTATAAGGCAAGAGAGATCATCAGGATACTTTTATACGTTTATCTCGGGTTGACAATCCTTGAAACTATTGCCCTCAGGATTGCCGGGATGAGCTTTTTTGATGCCCTGAACCATTCATTTGCCACCATTGCCACAGGTGGTTTTTCAACAAGGAACCTGAGTATAGCCGCTTATGACAGCGTTGCCATTGAAATTGTGATCATGTTCTTCATGGTGCTTGCCGGACTTCACTTCGGGCTCATTTTCAATACAGTATTGGGAAAAAAGAACAACATATTCGATTCCCCGGTTTTAAGGGCCTACATTGTCTTCCTTCTTGTTGGTACCATTCTTGTTTCATTGAAATTGTACCTTTCAGAGACCTACAACTGGTGGGAGGCAGTAAGGTATTCAGCCTTCCAGGTAATTTCACTGGGCTCAACAACCGGTTTTGCCAATGCCGATACGGCAAACTGGCCAGGATTTACCCAGATCATTCTTATCTATTTTACTGTTCAGTGTGCAATGGCCGGATCAACATCAGGAGGACTTAAATTTGACAGGGTATGGATATTCTTTAACTCCGTTGTCAAACAGGTTAAAATGATCCAGCATCCGCAGGCAGTGGTTATGCTTAAAATTGGAGGCAAACCCCTGGAAGATAATGTTGAAAGCCATACGATGATATTCATAGTTTTTTACCTTTTCATTATTCTGTTTACCTCGCTAGTCCTGTCCTTTATGGATGTTGATTTTATGACCGCAGTATCAAGTTCTGCGGCAACCATCGGAAACGTAGGTCCGGGTTTCGGAACTGCCGGTTCCCTGGGAAATTTCAGCAGTATACCAGATCCCGGGAAAATAATGCTCACAATTAACATGCTGCTTGGTCGATTGGAGATCTTTGGCATTATTTCATTATTTTTCGTGAGATCATGGAAATAGATCAATACCATGCTTTTATAAACATGGAAAAATTTCAGGAAAAAAATCCATCTCCGTCTTCAGGCCATCATACAGTGTATTGACTTAAAATTTGCCTGGCTGTTTTTTAATGCCTGACTTGTTTGTAAATTGGGACTATGAAAAAGTTACATTTCCTCCTGGCCATATTGGCAAGTTCCTGTGTGGGTGTTTTTTCACAATCCTCCTCAAAATTCACACCCCTCAACTTTGAGGAAGCCGGTCGCAAGGCTGATTCAATCCTTCAGATGATGACCCTTGAAGAGAAGCTGTCCTTCATCGGGGGTGAACATATTTATTACACCCGTGAGATAAAACGATTAAACATACCGGGACTCTTGCTTTCGGATGCCACGCAGGGTATCCGGCTGAATCCTTTCTTTCTCAACAAGGGATGGAAAAAGCCGGTGGGGAAAACGATCGCTTACCCGGCACCGATCCTCCTGGCCTCCACCTGGAACAGGGAACTTGCATACCAGTATGCCCATAGCATTGGTGAAGAATGTCGCGCTGCCAACCTGAAGGTACTCCTTGGACCGGGATTCAACCTTTACAGGTCCTCCCAATGCGGACGCAATTTTGAATACTTCGGTGAAGACCCATACCTGGCCGGAATGATGATTGAAAATTATGTAAGGGGTCTGCAGGAAACCGGGACCATTGCCACCCTGAAGCACTTCCTCGGGAACCAGACCGATTATTTCCGGAGGAGAAGCAATTCGATTATCGACGAACGAACCCTTCACGAGATCTACCTTCCGGCCTTCAAAAGGGGCATTGAAGCAGGGGCAATGGCGGTCATGACATCCTACAACCAGGTAAATGGCGAATGGGCGGGACAGAGTGCTTATGTTATAAATGAAATTTTGCGCGGGGAACTTGGTTTCAGATGGCTGGTGATGACCGACTGGATATCGGTATGGGACGGGGAGAAGCTTATAAAATCAGGGCAGGACCTTGAGATGCCATTCAGCAAGGCAACAAAGGATGCGGATAAGCTCCTGGAGGAGGGGAAAATTGAAGAAGCAGATGTTGACAGGATGGTTAAAAGTATACTCATCACCTTTTATGTAATGCATTCCTTCGAAGGTGAAAAGGCCCCGCTTTCAGCTGAAGATTACAAAAGACTTGAGGAAGTGGCCCTGAATTCAGCAAGGGAAGGTATTGTATTGCTGCGGAACGACAGGGGATTGCTTCCGATCGACAGGTCCAGGCAACAGAAAATACTTGCCACCGGGGAATTCCTTGACAAGAATGTAGCTGGACGTGGTGCAGCGCATGTAAAAGGCTATGATAATCTTATTTTGAAGGATGCCTTGCAAAAGGAGTTTGGTGAACAACTCAGCTGTGTGGAAAAACCAACAGATCAGCAGCTCAGGGATGCGGACCTGGTGATCCTTGCCACGGGAACATACGACGGGGAGGGATATGACCGGCCCTACGATCTGCCGGCAGAGCAGGAAGCCCTGGTTCAACGATGTACAAGGGCAAATCCGAATACGATCGTACTAGTTACCTCAGGGAGCGGGATAAATATGTCGGGCTGGGAAGATGCACATGCGATACTCTATACCTGGTATATGGGACAAAATGGCGCCACTGCAGTTGCTGAGATCCTGAGCGGAAAGATAAATCCCTCGGGAAAATTACCTGCAAGCTTCGAAAAGAAGTTCAGTGATTCACCGGCCTTTGGATATATCCCTGAAGGGGAGGTGCTCTATTCAGGATTTAAAATGGGTGCAGAAAAAAAACACGAAGTGTACGATGTGGAATATAAGGAGGGGATTTTTATGGGCTACCGCTGGTATGATCAAAAAAATATCGAACCTGAATTCTGCTTTGGACATGGCCTCAGCTACACCAGCTTTGAATATTCGGATCTTGAATTGTCTGCACAGCAAATTTCAATGGAAGACGGACTTACACTTACCCTGACCATAAAAAACACGGGAACATCAGACGGGGCCGAGACCGTTCAGCTGTATGTCAGTGATCCTCAATGTTCAGTTCCCCGTCCGCCGAAGGAATTGAAGGGCTTTGAAAAAGTATTTTTAAAAGCCGGGGAGTCAAAGGAAGTCAGCCTTGCTTTAACACCAGCGGATTTCTCCTTCTGGCATCCGGGGAAAAGAGAATGGATGCTTGAATCAGGCGCATTTGAAATC
>CAYSAH010000226.1:0-6609 GCA_964428945.1 uncultured Bacteroidaceae bacterium
CCTGAGCGGAGTCGAAGGGAGGTTCCTGAGCGGAGTCGAAGGATACTTTTTCCTTGCTCCCGGTCCCTGAGTCCTTCGACCTGCTCAGCATGGCACCCGGGAAGTGTCCTTGGAAATTCCTTCCAGTCTTTCTTACTTTGAGCTTATTAGCTTATACTTACAATAATGAAATATTCTTTAAATTTTCCCGGATTAAATCATCGATTGTAAAACAGAAACTTTCAACATTATGAAAAATAAGATATTAAGCCTCTTCCTCCTGGCTGCTGTATTAAGCTCATGCAACACGCCCGGATCTCAACCTTCAGTGCTACTACAATACGATCCCAAAATTGACAGTATCATTGGGCAAATGACCCTGGAGGAAAAGATTTCGATGCTTCATGGAAAATACACCTTTGTATCAGCCGGAGTTGAACGTCTTGGGATTGCTGATATTAAGTATGCTGACGGACCTTTCGGGATAAGGGAAGAGTTACAGCCGAACGGGTGGGCTCCCCTGGGGTGGACAAGCGACAGTGCTACTTTTTTCCCGACAGGTTCAGCACTTGCGGCAACATGGAGCCCTGAGCTTGCCTATGCCTATGGAAAAGCGATGGCCCGTGAGGCAAGGCTGCGTGGCAAGGATATGATTCTCGGACCCGCCATAAATATTCAAAGGATTCCTACGGGCGGAAGAACCTACGAATACCTGAGTGAAGATCCCTTTTTAAGTGCACGCCTCTCAGTTGGCTATACCAAAGGGGCACAGGAGAATGGTGTTGCAGTATGTCTTAAACATTATGCCCTGAACAACCAGGAAAATAACCGTGGAACAGTAAATGTAATTGTTGGTGAAAGAGCCATGCGGGAGATCTATCTTCCCCCATTCGAGGCTGCTGTAAGAGAGGGCGATGCCTTTGGTGTGATGGCTGCTTACAACAAGGTAAATGGTTGGTGGTGCTCAGAGAATGATGTCCTGCTGAACAAGATACTGAGGAACGAGTGGGGATTCGCCGGAATGGTAATTTCGGATTGGTATGGTACACATTCCACGGTGGATGCAGTTATAAATGGACTGAACGTTGAAATGCCCGGAAACAGGTTCCTGGGGCAGGCATTACTTGATTCGGTGAATTCCGGAGCAGTGCCGGAAGAAATCATCAACCAACGTGTTCGTGAGATCCTCAGGGTAAGGTATGCTGTTCAACCCGTTCCTGATGAGATGGCAAACAAGGAGATTACCTCGCAGCCTGAGCAACAGAAAACTGCTTACGATGTGGCCTGCAATTCGATTGTCCTGCTTAAGAACAATGGAATTCTTCCCCTGGATCTGAGCAAAAAACCGCTTATCGCAGTGATCGGTGACAATGCAACCCGGACCATGGCCCTTGGGGGTGTCGGGGCCGGAGTGAAAGCACTGTATGAGGTCACTCCTCTTGAAGGCCTTAAAAACAGGATCGGTGACAAGGCGGAGCTGGTTTATGCGCAGGGATATATGCCCGGGATACCCAATTTTGGGCGGAGGTTCTGGAGAAGAACTGAACAGGAGATAGAAAAAGAAAGACAGGAACTGGAGAAACGGATGAGAGAACTGAACGCTGAGGCCCTTGAACTGGCATCCAGGGCAGATATAGTATTATTTTTCGGGGGAGATAACCGCTTTGTTGAAACAGAGGGAAGCGACAGGAGAGAAATCATGCTGCCTTCCGGACAGGATTCGCTTATCAAAAAATTAGCTGAAATTAATCCCAATTTTGTCACCATTCTTGTCAGCGGTGCCCCAAATGATCTAAATACAGTAAATCCTGTATCAAAAGCCCTGCTACTCTCCTGGTTCAACGGCAGTGAAGGAGGCAATGCACTGGCTGATGTACTTTGCGGGAATATTTCTCCCGCCGGGCGCCTGCCTTTCACCCTGCCTGTTAAACTTGAGGATTCACCAGCATATGCACTTGGTAATTATCCACAGGGAAGAAGAGGAGACGACATTTTTGTCGGAGGTGTTACAGGATCTGAAACTCAAGCGGAGGACCAGGGCCCTGGTAATGATCCCAATACAGCAGTTTATTCAGAAGAATCCCTTGTAGGATACCGCTGGTTCGACACCAAAGAGATCCCTGTTATGTATCCTTTTGGCCACGGGTTGACTTATACTGAATTTGGATATGCTGAGCTGAAAACGAATAAGGACAGGTACGGACAGAAAGAGTTAATCAAACTCAGCTTTGAGCTGTCGAACACCGGGGAGAAGGAAGCCCTTGAAGTGGTACAAGCTTATGTACACAGGATAAACCCATCAGTTGAATGGCCGCAAAAAGAACTTAAAGCTTTCTCCCGTGTGCCTCTCTCTCCAGGTATTAGTCAGAAGATCGAATTGGAAATACCTGTAAGCGATCTCCTTTTCTGGAACGAAAGCATACACGACTGGGACTATGATCCCTGCGAAATAGAAATACTTGTTGGCGCCTCTGCCGGAGATATAAGGCTCAATAAGAAGGTTTATCTGAAGTAAAGGAAAAAGGAAAAAGTAAAAAGTAAAAAGTTGTGATTGAAACCTACTTTTTACTTTTTACTTTTTACTTTTTACTTTTCTAAGCTTTTGCCAGTACAAAACTCCAATACTGGAATACACCGGTAGCGAAATTGTTGTACCTGGAAGTTCCTATGGTACCGGCGAAGGTTTTAAAAGATTTGCGCAGGAACTTTGGAGCCTTGGTATCTATCAGATGTTCCCTTCTTGCAGAATCCTTATCGAGTGCAGCCACAACATTTTTAGAAATATTGGTTTCATGTTGCTTTTTAAAATTTGCTTTATCGATCCTTGCGTTAAAATCTGCCAATTCATTGGGGTAGATCATATCTGCAATGAGTAGTTTTCCTCCTGGTTTTAAAACACGATGAACTTCATTGAAAAAGGCCTGCATATCGTTATAACAACGCGCCGACTCAACATTCACAACATAGTCAAATGAAGCATCTTCAAATGGGAGCTTCTCAGCTACCCCACATTTAAATGACAATCCATCCACACTATAATGCTTATTACAAAAGTCGATACTGCTTTCAGAGATATCCATTCCAACATAACTTTCAGGCTTATAATACCTGGTTATATAGGAAGCACCACCTCCCCTGCCTGCGCCAACTTCCAAAACTTTTTTTCCTTTAAGATCTGCACGGTTTACAACATGATCGTATAGTTGCGCACAATACCTGTCACTCTCATCTTCTGATTTCAAAACCAGCTTTGGGTCTCCGTTCAGACTTTCGTAGCCATAGTTCATGAAATTTGCAGCATTTTCGCCATCATACTTATTCATGGTCCTGTGCCACCATTGCCATAAAGGCTTTCTTAAAGGCTTTGGCAATTCTGCGTACTTCTCAACAATTCTTGACATCTTTGCTTAGGTTTGGTTAATTTTTAATTCCGACAATGGGCCAAAAATATTATAATTAGCCCATTTATCTAATTTTTAGGGATGTAGAAAGGGTGATAAGTGGCTGTTTAAGCAAATTTGGGGCGAATGACATTCGCCTTAGTCATCATCAAGGACATCTTTTATACCCAGTATATACTGACGGGATACAGGGATTTCCTCATCCATATCCAGGATCTTAATCCGGTGCCCCTTGTAATTGTTTGTCATGTTCAGGATATATGCCGCATTAACAATACAGGTCCTGTGGCAGCGAATAAATTCAGGATGGTCCTTCAGATCATTGAATATATTTTTCAGCGTATTCCTGATCAGTTTCCGCTCAACCTTCTGGTCCTTTCGATAAAAAATATCGACATAATTATCTGCTGATCTTAGTACCATAATATCATCGGGGATCAATTCAATGTTGTCGTTCTTGGATTCTGAATGTAATATTACAGGTTCGGTGGGCCTTTGTATGGCCTTAGCCAGGTCATGTTCAAGCTTGAGGTTCCTCCTTACAAAATGTTTTAATTGTTCCCTTAAAGACATGTTCACATCAGCCAGTTTAAGTATTATTGAAGGGAAGGAGGAAAAAATTGCGATCTCAACAGCAATAGGGAGTGTCAGATCAACTTTTCCAACAAAGTGAAGGTAGCAGATATTGGCACCCGAAATAAATATCCAGATCAACAATATCATCCCGACTTCATTGCTTATTTTAAGGGACTCAGCTCTTATTCTTTTTGTAAAAGACACCGGTAAGAATATCCTGAAAATCCCTAAAATCAGAAATGTAATTGCAGCAACACCAAGTACAAAGATCAAGCGTTCATTGAATTCTTCCAAATGATAATCAAAAGGTTGAAAGAAAAGCATAAAGAGAAACATCCCCAGGCTGATGAGGGAAATCAGCTTAATTTGGTAACGATAGTCTTCGTTTATATTAGATTGTTGCTCCAATTTTGCTTTTTTTTCAAATGTACGAAATTTTATATCCACATTAACTTAGATGGATACAAGAAGGTGCTAGACAGGGGGTAACTACATCCCTATCTATTTCTTCCAGAATGTTTCGATTTCTTCAAGGCTCTTTTTCTTTGTCTCCGGGAGATATTTATATACAAATAAGGCAGCCAATATTCCCATGAGGCCATAGATCCAGTAAGCAAAGCCGTGATTGAATGTATCTGACAGCCATGTACTGTTATTCATTATTGGAAATGACCAGGATACAAGCAGGTTAGAGATCCATTGGGCTGCAACAGCAACGGCCATAGCCCTTCCCCTGATCCTGTTCGGGAATATTTCAGAAAGCAGTACCCAGGTGATGGGGCCCCATGAGAAGGCAAAACATGCTACATAGCCAAGAATTGCTATAAGGGCAGGAATCCCCATATTGCCAAAGAAAAAGAGGAGCCCAAGGGAAACCATAAAGAAAGCCATTCCAAGTGCCCCGGCTATCTGAAGTGGTTTTCTTCCAAAACGGTCGACTGTTAAGATGGCAACTACAGTGAATGTAAGGTTTACGGCACCTACAATGATGGTCTGTAAAAGAGCATTATCTGTGCCGGAACCCATATTCTTAAAGATCTCCGGGGCATAATACAATACCACGTTTATTCCAACAAACTGCTGAAATACACTCAATAATACACCAATAACTATAATAAATATACCATAACTAAAGAGTTTTCCGGATTTGGTATTTAATGTCGATTTAATATCAGAAAGAATAGAATTTGCTTCAATTTCAGAATTAATACGATTCAGTATTTTCAGGGCAGCACTCTCATTTCCTTTCAATACAAGGTATCTCGGAGTTTCAGGAGCTGCTATTAACAGAAGGAGAAAAAGTGCAGCCGGTATTGTTTCAGAGGCAAACATCCATCTCCAGCCGATCTCATTCAGCCAGGTATCATCTCCGTGACGTGCTATGCTGTAATTCACGAAGTAAACGATCAGCATACCGAATATGATCGCAAACTGGTTCCATGATACCAGTTTCCCCCGCATGCGGGCAGGAGAAATTTCTGCTATATACATGGGCGACAACATCGATGCCAGGCCAACGCCTATCCCCCCGATAATACGATAAGCGATAAAAAGTATTCTGAAAGTGTGATCAGCTTCCCCAACAGGAGCAAAACCCAGTTCAGGCATTGCAGAACCAAGAGCAGAAATAAAGAATAATATCGCAGCAAGGACAAGGCCTCTTTTCCTTCCCAATTTTAAACTTATAATTCCTCCTGAAAGGCCCCCAATGATACAACCAATCAGAGCGGATGAAATAAGAAAACCATGTTTTGAGTTAGCCAGTGTTTCAGGCCAGTTATTCGGATCTATAAATACTTCTCTCAGCGACTGGACCGTCCCGGAAATAACGGCAGTGTCATATCCAAACAATAGTCCACCTAGAGTAGCCGTAAGGGTAAGAAGAATAAGGTAAAGGGTTTTGTTTGACTTCATGATCTCTTTTTGATTGAAAATTTTATTTTCCTTCTACAATATAATTGATTCTGCTCAGAGTATTAATATGTAATTCTATTTTGACTGATTATTTCCAAATTTATGCAGTCACCCATTCCTGGTTTAATCCATAAGGAGCAGAAAAACTTTTTCTTTATAATCATGGAAAGAATTTCCAGATTGTCTTTATGTTCACAAATTCCCTTATGCCTTCTATTGATAATTCGCGTCCGTAGCCCGATTTATTTATTCCGCCAAAAGGAAGCCTTGGGTCTGACTTTACAATTCCATTTATAAAAACTGCACCTTCATTCGCCTTATCTATGAATAGGCTGGCGCTTTCTTCTGAAGATGTGAACAGCTGCATGCCAAGCCCAAAATCCGAGTCGTTCGACAAGTCAAGGGCATGCCCTGGGTTCTTCGCACGGGAAATTGCAAATACCGGTCCAAAGGTCTCCTCATTGAAAACCGCCATACCGGGAGTTACTCCAGTAAGTACCGCAGGCGAATAGAAGGATTTTGTCCTCTCTCCCCCGAAGATCAGTTTTGCTCCTTCTTTTACAGATCTCCTAACCTGCCGGTCCAGCTCCCCGGCCTGGGCCGGGGATACCAGGGGTGCTATTCCGGTATCCGGGTCCATCGGGTCTCCGGGTTTCAATGCAGAAATTTTTTCTGACAGCATTTCAAGAACACGATCGTGACTTCCATCTTCCAGGATGAAACGTTTGTCAGCTATACA
>CAYSAH010000227.1:0-6605 GCA_964428945.1 uncultured Bacteroidaceae bacterium
TGTATTAAAACTAGTTTTTTTTTAAAAACATTTTAAGATAAGTGTTGTTATACAAGCGACTTTTTGATAATATTTTAAACAAAAACTCCTAACATAATATGGCACATTTTGATATTGTAATGCCGAAAATGGGTGAAAGTATTGAAGAAGCAACAATCACTAAATGGTTTGTAAAGGAAGGTGATAAGGTTGTGGAAGATGATGTACTTCTTGAGATAGCAACTGATAAAGTTGACTCCGAGATCCCTTCGCCCGTTGAAGGTGTCATTAAAAAAATACTATATCAACAGGATGATACAATTGCAGTTGGCACTGTTATTGCAATAATTGACCTGGATGGAACTTCATCGGATGATATTCCTGAACCCGAATCTAAAGTAACTTCAACTGAAAAACCTGCACTTGCTTCTGATAAAGTAGTCACGAACCAACCAAAAGATGACACTCCTGTAAAATCGCAAAGTGGAAAATTCTATTCCCCGCTTGTACGAAAAATCGCAAACGAGGAAAATGTTTCGATCGAAGAACTCGATTCGATTGCAGGTAGTGGATTAAATGGACGCATACAAAAGCAGGACATTCTTGATTATATTAGCTCAAGATCTCAAGCTTCAGCGCCAGTAAAAGCTGTTCAGAAATACGATCAGAAAACAGTGCCTACTGCACCAAAAGTCAATGTTTCGGTTACATCTGCCCAGGGTGATGAGATTATTGAAATGAGCAGGCTGAGAAAACTTATAGCCGCTCATATGATACGCTCAAAACAGACTTCTGCGCATGTTACAAATATGCTTGAGATCGACGTTACAAATGTGGTTAACTGGAGAGAAAGAGTGAAAACGGAGTTTCAACTTAAACATGGACAGAAGCTCACTTACCTGCCTGTATTTATGGAAGCCACCATCAGGGCTCTTCGTGATTATCCTATGATAAATTCAAGTGTCGATGGTGATAATATTATTATCAGGAAGAAAATAAACCTTGGAATTGCTGTTTCACTTGAAGATAATAACCTTATTGTTCCAAATATTAAGAATGCTGATCAGCTCAATCTTGCTGGACTTACTGTCAGCCTTAATAATATGGCTGCTTCCGCCAGGTCTAACAAACTTAGTCCGGATGACATTTCAGGTGGAACTTTCACCATAACGAATTTCGGAACATTTAAAAATGATATTGGTACGCCAATTATTAATCAGCCGGAAGTTGCGATACTCGCAATCGGCTCTATAAAGAAAAAGCCGGCTGTACTCGAAACCCCGGATGGAGATGTCATAGCCATCAGGCATAAAATGTGGCTCTCATTGACATATGATCACAGAATCATAGATGGGGCGCTTGGTGGCGCCTTTCTAAAAACACTTGGCGATTATATTGAATCATTCGACAGCAAACGCTCAATTTAAAAACCTTACAACTTTTTTCGATATGTCCAAAGACCGTAGATTTGATATAAAAAAAACAGATACTGAAACACTGGCAAAATGGTTTAAACTCATGGTAATCGGGAGAACACTTGACGACAGGGCTCCTAATTATCTTAAACAGGCAATAGGGTGGTCATACCATGCTCCCTATGCAGGCCACGATGGCATCCAACTTGCGATCGGCCAGGTTTTCGACAAGGAAAATGATCACCTATTTCCTTACTATCGTGACATGCTAACTGCCTTGTCAGCCGGCATCACAGCAGAGGAAATAATCCTTAACGGAATTTCAAAAGCCACCGATGTTGCAGGAGGTGGACGGCATATGTCAAACCATTTTGCAAAACCTGCATGGAACATTCATAATTCTTCGTCGTGCACGGGAAACCATACACAACACGCAACAGGAGCCGGGCGCGCAATAAAAAAATACAAGGTTCCCGGCGTTGCTATAAGTAGCCAGGGTGAATCTTCAGTATCTGAGGGCTATGTTTATGAAGCAATAAACGGGGCTTCAAACGAGCAGTTACCTGTTATATTTGTCTTTCAGGACAACGGTTACGGAATTTCTGTTCCGAAAAAGGATCAGACTGCCAACAGGAAAGTTGCAGATAATTTTTCTGGCTTTAAATATCTAAAAATATTCCACTGCAATGGAAAAGATGTGTTTGATTCAATGAACACTATGTTTGAAGCAAAAGAATATGTGGAAAAACATGAGCATCCTGTAATTGTTCAGGCCAACTGTGTCAGAATGCATTCACATTCAAATTCCGATCGTCACGATCTCTACAGGGATGATTATGAGCTGAATTATGTGAATGAATATGATCCGTTAGCAAAATACCGCCGTTTACTTCTCAGATATCAAAGATTTACTGAAGCTGAGTTACTTGCTATTGAAGAGGAAGCCAAAGAAATTGTTAAGAAGGCACATAAGGCAGCAATGAGCGCGCCTGATCCCGATCCTGCTTCGATATTCGATTGTGTTATTCCTGAGCCTTATGTTTCAGAAAAATACCCGGCTGGACTGCATTCATATAAGGGTGAACCGAAAAAATTGATTGAAGGGATAAACGAAACACTTAAAGCTGAGTTTCGCTATAACCCTGATACCTATATTTGGGGTCAGGATGTTGCAAATAAAGAAAAAGGTGGCATATTCAATGTAACCAAAGGCATGCAACAGGAATTTGGTCCTGAGCGTGTATTCAATGCGCCCATTGCAGAGGACTTTATTGTAGGAACTGCTAATGGTATGAGCCGATTCAATGATAAAATAAGAATAGTTGTGGAAGGTGCTGAATTTGCTGATTATTTCTGGCCAGCTATGGAACAATTACTCGATACTTCGCACGATTACTGGAGATCAAATGGCCAGTTCAGCCCCAATATTACAATCAGGCTGGCTTCGGGCGGTTATATTGGAGGTGGCCTTTATCATAGTCAGACCATTGAGGGGACACTTACTACACTTCCAGGAATAAGAGTGGTTTATCCAACTTATGCAGACGATGCTGCCGGTTTGCTTAGAACAAGTATGCGATCCAGAGGAATTACTCTATTTCTCGAGCCTAAAGCCTTGTATAATTCACCAAAAGTTGCAACCCCTGTTCCAGACGATTTCGAAGTTCCTTTTGGAAAAGCAAAGGTTAGAAGGGCAGGGAAGGATGTGACAATAATAACCTATGGCAATACCACTCCAATGTGCATGGATATTGCTGAATTAATGGAAACACAAAAAATATCTGTTGAAGTTATTGATCTCCGTTCCCTTAACCCGCTGGATACTGAGACGATAATCAACAGTGTCAAAAAAACGGGAAAAGTTCTTGTAGTTCATGAGGATAAGGTGTTCGGAGGTTTTGGAGGAGAGATTACTGCTCAGATAAATGAATTTGCTTTTGAATACCTGGATGGTCCGGTAATGAGGGTTGGATCCACCTTCACACCGGTTGGATTTAACAGGATACTTGAAAAAGCAATCCTGCCTGATGTGGAGAGAATACAGAAAGCACTTGAAAAACTCATCAAATACTAGTATAACATGAAAAAAACCGCGATCATCTATAGTTTCAATACAAAGAAATCCAGTAAAATAGCAGAAAAAATAAAAGAGGTTTTTAGTGATGATACAATTGAACTTGTAAATGCAGAAGATATTACCGAAGCAAAGTTCAATTCATATGATCAAATGATACTGGGTGTGCCTACATGGTTCGATGGAGAATTGCCGAATTATTGGGATGAATTTGTTCCTGCACTGGAGGATATTGATCTGAACGGAAAACTGATTGCCCTTTATGGTCTTGGTGATCAGAAAGGGTATCCTGAGAATTTTCAGGACGGAATGGGTATTATGGCAGAACTTATTGAAAATCAGGGTGGAAAGATAGTTGGTTTTACCAGTACTGAAGGTTACACTTTTGAGCGCTCCAGAGCCCAACGCGGTGATACGTTTGTTGGTTTAGCGATCGATTATGAAAATCAGGGGACACAAAATAAAACCAGGATAGCAGCCTGGGTTGAGGAATTGAAAAAGCATTTTGTTTAAGGGATTCTCTCACTTTATTTCGAAAAGTTCATACCTGGATTTTGCTGTTTCTATAATTTAAATACATACCCGTATTGCTTCTTTTCATCCCTTAAAAGACCATTTTCAATAAAAGTATTGTTATTTTTGAGGAAATTGTGTTTTTAAGCATAAATTTGCAACTTCATTCTTAACAACGCTAGAAAATCACAGACAATGAGCAAGGATCGCGTATACATTTTTGACACTACACTGAGGGATGGAGAGCAGGTACCTGGCTGCCAGCTGAATACAATTGAAAAGATTGAAGTAGCAAAAATGCTTGAAGCACTTGGAGTTGATATTATTGAAGCAGGATTCCCGATATCAAGTCCGGGGGATTTTAATTCTGTGATCGAAATTTCCAAGGCAGTTACTGAACCTATAGTATGTGGACTTACCAGGGCTATTAAGCAGGATATAGAAGTAGCAGCAGATGCCCTGAAATTTGCAAAACACCCAAGAATACATACCGGGATCGGTACATCTTACTATCATATTTACCATAAGCTCAACAGCACACCCGAAAAGATCATAGAGCGCGGTATTGACGCTGTAAAATATGCAAAAACTTTTGTTGAAGACGTCGAATTCTATGCTGAAGATGCAGGCAGGACTGATAATAAATTTCTTGCCCTGGTAGTTGAAAAGATGATCGACGCCGGTGCGACGGTAATAAATATTCCCGATACAACAGGATATACCCTTCCGGAAGAATATGGTCGGAAAATCAAGTACCTTGTCGAAAATGTTCCCAATATTCATAAAGCGATATTATCCACACATTGTCATAATGACCTTGGAATGGCCACCGCCAATACAATGTCCGGGATTATTAACGGTGCGAGACAGGTAGAAGTCACAATTAACGGCATCGGTGAACGTGCCGGTAACACTTCACTTGAAGAGGTTGTGATGATCATGAAGAGCAGAAAACATCTGAATTTTGAGAATAATGTTAACCCAAGAAAATTGTATGCGGCAAGTCGCATGGTTTCGACATTAATGAGGATGCCTGTCCAGCCAAATAAGGCAATTGTTGGGAGGAATGCTTTTTCACATTCCTCAGGTATACACCAGGATGGAGTTCTTAAAAAAAGGGAGAATTACGAGATCATCAACCCTAAGACTGTTGGCGTTAAAGAGTCTTCCTTTGTTCTAACTGCAAGAAGCGGCAGAGCAGCATTGAAGCACAGGCTGAAACAACTTGGCTATATTTTTGAAAAAGAGGCTCTCGATGCACTGTACAATCAGTTTCTGACTGTTGCTGATGCCAAAAAGGAAGTTAATGATGATGATCTTAAAGCACTTGTCGGGGCAAGCACCCGCGACATTAAAAGAAATCTTCATCTGCACCGCCTCCAGGTAATCTGTGGAAAAGGCTCGGAGCCAACAGCTACCGTTGTTATCGAATGGGAGGGGGTATGTCACACGGCAACAGCAGAAGGAAACGGTCCTGTTGATGCAGCATTCAGCGCGGTAAAGAAAATTGTAAAGCACAAGGTTCGCCTCGAAGAATTCCTTATACAGGCAATTCACCGGGGAAGCAATGATCTTGGAAAAGTACACGTTCAGGTCGAATCCAAAGGCCAGATTTACTATGGATTCTCTGCTTCAACCGATATAATTACTGCCTCTGTGGAAGCTTTCATAGACGCTCTGAGTCAGACTGTCTGAAAAATTAACATTTCTTATTAAACCCTTTCCGTATTTCGTTGTCTAACAACGGAAC
Organism: uncultured Bacteroidaceae bacterium; assembly: GCA_964428945.1. Taxonomy (GTDB): domain Bacteria; phylum Bacteroidota; class Bacteroidia; order Bacteroidales; genus M55B112. The sequence continues at coordinate 5,732 of CAYSAH010000227.1, forward strand.
ATTACTAATAAATTGCAATGAAATTAAAATTAAACTTCTATACACTTTCTGTATTACTATTATCCTTCGCGTTTAATTTATTTAGCCAGAGAGGACCGAATCCTCCGACAGGGGATACTGAATTTAAGGGAATTATAACCGGAAAGGTGGTTGAGAAATCTTCCAATGTGCCAATGGAATATACAAGCATCGCTGTTTTTAGACTAATCGATTCCAGCCTGGTAACAGGTACGGTCTCAAATACATCGGGATTATTTGAAATTACAGATATACCCGTCGGAAATTATTATGTTGAAATAAAATTCGTTGGTTACGAAAAAAAGACTGTCAGTCCTGTGATCCTATCAAGAGATTCCAGGGCCATTGATCTTGGGAAACTTGAACTTTCAATTAATGCTGAATCTCTTGAAGAGGTTGAAATAGTTGCTGATCAGCGTAGAGTCGAATATAGAATCGATAAGAAGGTAGTGAATGTCAGTGAAGATCTCAGTGCTGCCGGCGGTTCTGCTGTGGATGTATTGGAAAATACCCCTTCGGTAACAGTGGATATTGAAGGCAATGTATCTTTAAGGGGTTCCAGTAATTTTACCGTACTTATTAATGGAAAACCAACTGTCCTTGATCCGGCAGATGCCCTGAGACAGATACCTGCAAGTTCAATCCAGAATATTGAGATCATAACAAATCCTTCCGTGAAATTCGATCCGGATGGTAATGGGGGTATAATAAATGTTGTGATGAAAAAACAACTTGAGTCAGGAACTACTGGTATCGTCAATGCTTCAATTGGATTGAATAACAAATACCGCTTTGATGCACTCTTGAACAAAAGAGTGGGGAAATTGAATTATTTCATCGGTGGTAATTTTGAGGA
>CAYSAH010000228.1:0-6599 GCA_964428945.1 uncultured Bacteroidaceae bacterium
GGATCCATCGCTGCGGATACATATCTCCATATTTTCCATCCTTGCGGTATTCACGGATCTCCTTGTCGATGATCCGGATAGCATGTTCAATTCCCTGTTCACTGGAAGGGTCCATTCCTTTTTCCTTAAGGGCTCTCAACAAAGCATCCTTGTTTGGGTGCAAAAGGCAGGTCGTATATGGATTCTGATTGTTATGCAACATGCATTGTTCAACGAATTCAGATTGGTCGGTGAATGCCTCTTCGATCCCTTCCGGGCTGTATTTTTCACCATCATCAGCGATAAGCAGGCTTTTGTACCGACCCAGTACATAAAGGAAGCCATCTTTATCAAGGTATCCCATATCGCCTGTATAGAGCCATCCGTTTTTGATGGTCTCTCTGGTAGCCTCCTCGTTTTTCCAGTACCCTTTCATTACATTTTCACCGCGAATAACGATCTCACCTTTCTCACCCTGCGGAAGTTCAAGTCCGTCCATGTCACATATCTTAATCTCCAGATTTTCAGGAATGGAACCTGAAGAACCAAGTTTATGTAATTCAGGCGAGTTAATGCTGATCATCGGGCTCGATTCCGTTAAGCCATAACCCTGGTACATTGGAACGCCGATGGCATAAAAGAAGCGCTGCAGTTCAATATCGAGCAGAGCTCCACCCCCGATGAAGAATTTCATATTACCCCCGAGGGCCAGTCTGACCTTTTTGAATACTACCGCATCAAAGAGGGCATAGACCGGTTTTAAGAATACGCGCCAGCCTTTTCCCCTGTTGATTCCGATACCATTGTATGCATATCCGACTTTCAGGCCTGCATTAAAGAGGGAATAAACAATCTTACTCTTTGCTCGCACCCCACTTTCTATATTGTTTTTAAAGTTTTTCGCGATAGTAGGTACGCTGAACATTACATGAGGTTTTATCTCCTGGATGTTCTTAAAAATGTTCTTCCGTGTTTCAAATCCTGTTTTCCCCATTTCCAGGGCTGCCAGGCTTGCCCCGACTGCCATGAAAGAAAACAGACCTGCCGTATGGGCAAAAGAATGGTCCCAGGGAAGAAAAAGGAACATCCTGTATTCGGAAGGTATGGTCATCACAGAAAGAGCCTGCTCAGTGTTTGCTGTGTAGTTACGCTGACTCAGCATGATGCCTTTGGGATCTGCCGTAGTACCAGAAGTGTAGCAAATATTTGCGATATCATCAGGGGACACAGCCTCAACAACTTTTTTAAATTCTTCTGGATGATCCCTGAGAAACTCCTCACCCTTTTTCATTAGATCAGCCATCAATATCTCATCCTTGTCATATTTATCCTTGGGATCCATAAGGATGATCGTTTTCAGCAGGGGAAGCTGCGCCTTAATGAGGTTTATTTTTTGAACCTGGCTCTCAGAAACCACGATCATACTTGATTCTGAATGTTTGATCCTGAAGATCAGGTCAGTCGATTCGTTCAGTTGAATAGAGAGCGGAACATCAATCGCGCCAAGGTAGAACATCCCCATCTCAGCCACAACCCAATTCACCCTTCCTTCAGCAAGTAATGATATCCTGTCTCCTTTTTTTACCCCTAAAGAGTGAAGCCCTGCAGCGAACTTATACACAAGGTCCTTCATTTCAGAGTAGCTTGTAGATTTAAATTCACCCTCTCTTTTTTCCCACATATAGGGATTATCAGAATATCGATCAACGTTTTCTTCGAAGAATTTTACCAATGTTTTCATAGGTTTAAAAGTTGGAGTTTTAGAAGGCATAATTTAGCAAATATTTCAATGCAAATTTATTGTTGGATCAGGGCTGTGTGAAACGGTAAAGATTTGCTTGGAATAATGGAAGGGTGGAAGGGGGGAACATTGGAATATTGGAATATTGGAATATTGGAAAAGTGACACGATGGAAGAATGGAGCTATCCCTATCTTGCAACAGGCATTTAATAATACTACCAAGCTGGCCATATTAAAGAATATCCACCACTGACTTCCGACTGCTTACTGTCAATTGCCCACATTGCCTTGATATTCTTTGTGACCCTTCGTGTCTCCTTTGTGCCTCTTTGTGTAACCCTGAGTACACAAAGAGGCACAAAGGAGATACAAAGAAGCCATTACATTTCAATGATTTGCTCGCGATCGGGCCCAACGGATACGAATCTTACAGGAATCTTAAGCTCCTTTTCAAGGAATTGGATGTAATTGGAAAGTTCTTTGGGAAATTGCTTCTTATTTTTGATTGATGTCAGGTTCATATTCCACCCCGGCATTTCTGTGAAAACAGGTTTGATCCCGTCTTCCAGTGTATAAGGAAAGCGATCTGTGATCGTTCCGTTCACGTTATAGGCCGTTGCAATTTTTATCGTCTCAAAGGTATCGAGTACGTCCGTTTTAGTCATGATCAATTGCGTGACACCATTCAACATGATACTGTATTTCAGGGCGACGAGGTCCAACCATCCACAGCGGCGGGGACGTCCTGTAGTCGAACCAAATTCATTCCCGATATTTCTTAATTTTTCACCTTCCTCATCGAGGAGTTCAGTAGGGAAGGGGCCACTGCCTACCCGGGTGCAATACGCTTTAAAAATTCCGAAAACTTCTCCTATGGTGGTAGGAGCAACACCCATACCGGTGCACGCCCCGGCGCAGATCGTATTGGAAGAAGTAACAAAGGGATATGAGCCGAAGTCAATGTCAAGCAATGTACCCTGCGCTCCCTCAGCGAGAATTCTTTTACCGTCTTCGAGAAGATCATTGATCACAAACTCACTTTCCACGAATTTAAATCGCTTAATTGCTTCAATTCCCTCAAAGAATTTCTCCTCATCTTCGATCTTAAATTCAAAGTCATACATCCTGAGCAAACTGAGATGCTTGTTTTTCAGTGCTTCGTATTTTTTCTGGAAATTCTGATTGATATCCCCAACCCTCAGTCCGTTCCTCCCGGTTTTATCCATGTAGGTTGGCCCAATTCCTTTTAAGGTGGATCCTATTTTTGAAGTTCCTTTTGCCGATTCTGATGCTGCGTCGAGGATACGGTGTGTTGGCAGGATGAGATGTGCTTTTGTGCTTATTACAAGGTTTTTGGTTATATCAACACCCATTGCTTCAAGAACTTCAACTTCCCTTTTAAATACTATCGGGTCGAGCACCACCCCGTTAGTGATGATGTTCAGGGTATCCTCTCTGAAAATCCCGGATGGAATATTATGTAGAACATGTTTTAGTCCATTGAATTCGAGCGTGTGACCAGCGTTCGGGCCGCCCTGAAAACGGGTGATAACATCATATCGGGGAGTAAGAACGTCGACAACTTTTCCTTTGCCTTCGTCTCCCCACTGAAGACCAAGAAGTACATCTATTTTCATGAGAATGGGTTAAGAGTTTTGATATTTTGAATATGTGGCATTATTGTAAGGGTAACTTCAAACAGTACCATAGTATCACATAAAATACGCCGGAAACATCCCGGCGTTTATTTTCAGGTTAAAGGTAAAAAAATCTTGATTTAGACAGGCAAAAAAATTATGAAAAGAAATCAACTATTTGTCAGCATCATTCTCACTTTTGTGCCGGCCATAAATATACAGTGAATGGTGGCTTGGTCTGAAGTTGTTTAATTCACAGGCAGTTTTTATGATCTCATCGATCCTGGGATCGCAAAACTCGATGACATTTCCTGTTCCCAGGTCGATCAGGTGATCGTGTTGCATACAATGGTATGCCTTTTCAAACTGGGCTATATTTTTTCCAAACTGGTGTTTTACAACAAGATTGCAATCGAGGAGCAGTTCGATTGTATTATAGAGAGTTGCACGACTTACCCTGTAATTTTTATTCTTCATGAAGATGTAAAGGGATTCAATATCGAAATGACCATCCCGTGAATATATTTCATCAAGGATAGCATACCTTTCCGGAGTTTTTCTATGTCCTTTCCGTTCCAGATATTCAGTAAATATCTGTTTGACAGTATCCCGGGTTTCTTCAGTTCCCATAATTAGTCCAGATAAAAATTACAAGGCGAATATACTAATCTTTTTCAATTTTTGTAACAGGATAGATACTAAACTTATTGATCTTTGATCTCAACCCTGTGAACGGATTCAACACCTTTCAGTTTAACAAGATTCATGATCAGGTTATTCAGGTCCTGGGTGTTATGGACATACAGGTCGATCGTTCCGTCGAAAATCCCGTCATGTCCATGTAAGTTGATGGTTCTCATGGATATGTTGAATTCCTGGGCTATTGTGCTGGTGATTGAATTATAGACGCCGAAACGGTCCCATCCGCTCAGATGTATCCTTACAAGATATGAGAATACTTTATGCTGGGTCCACTTTACAGTGATCAGGTCTTCCCCGTGTGAGGACATAATTTTAATTGCATCGCTGCAGTCGGTCCGGTGGATTACCACGGAACCGTCTTGCTGTCTTTCGCCTATCACTTCATCACCTGGTATCGGATTGCAGCAATTGGCCAATTCATAGGGTTGTTTCCTGTCATCAATATTCTCCTTCAAGAGAAGGCGGCCTTTTTCATCATAGGTTTCTAGATCGTCTGAATCTGGTGAAACAGCAGGACGCCCGAGCGAAAGGTCCCAAACCCTGACCCATTTATTCTTTGTATTTTTGCTGAGTACCTCTTTCAGGTTTTCTATTGAGACCATACCCGTGCCGATCCTGGAATACAACTGGTCTTTATTTGCGGAGTCATATGCGGGCAGTATTTTTTTAAAAACTCTTCCGCTGGGGGAAAGGTTCAATTTCTTCAACTGATCCTCGAGCATTTGTTTCCCGATCTCAATCCTGTCCTTCCTGTCAGCTTTGAGGGCTGCTTTTATGGCCGATTTTGCCTTGACTGTGGTCACATATTTGTTCCATTCCATGGTGGGTTTTCTCCCCTCGGCGGTCAGAATCTCCACCTGGTCACCGCTGTATAGCCTTGTGTTCAGGGGCTGAAGTTTATGGTTGATCTTAGCACCAATGGCCTTGTTCCCGATCTCGGAGTGTATTTCGTACGCAAAATCAAGTGCTGTGGCTCCCGAGGGCAAGGTTATTATATTACCTTTTGGTGTAAAGACCATGATCTCTGAGGCAAAGAGATTGAGCTTGAATTCATCCAGGAATTCCATTGCATCGGAATTCGGCTTTTCAAGCATGATCCGGATATTCTTTATCCATTTATCAATTTCAGTTTCCTGGGTTCCAACGCCTTTATATTTCCAATGTGCAGCGAATCCCCTTTCAGCAATTTCGTCCATACGCCTGGACCTGATCTGAACTTCCATCCACTTGCCGTTTGGCCCCATTACAGTAGTTTGCAGTGCCTCATAACCATTTGCCTTAGGTGTGGATACCCAATCCCGGATCCGGTCGGGATTTGGGGGATAGATATCGGTAATATTGGAATAAATATCCCAGCATTGTGTTTTTTCGGGCACTCCTTCTTTCGGATCAAAGACAATTCTTATGGCAAACAGATCGTAGATCTCCTCAAAGGAAACATTCTTCTGTTGCATTTTCTGGTAAATGGAATAAATGGATTTTGATCTGCCTGAAATATCGAATTTAAAATTATTCTGTTCCAGCCGGCTGATAATCGGGATAGAAAAGTGGTTGATCAGCTGCCCACGTTTTTTTTCCGACAATGCTATCTTGGATCTGATCTCCTCATATACTTCAGGGTAACGGTACATCAGGCTGAGGTCTTCCATCTCAGTCTTGATATTATAGAGTCCAAGCCGGTGTGCAAGAGGAGCATAAAGGTAAATTGTCTCGCCGGCGATCTTAACCTGCTTTTTCCTGGGAAGAGATTCAAGCGTGCGCATATTGTGCAGCCTGTCTGCCAGTTTGACGATGATAACCCTGACATCATCCGACAGCGTAAGAAGCATTTTGCGAAAATTCTCAGCCTGAAGCGAATTCGATTCCTTATCGAAAACACCTGATATCTTTGTTAATCCATCAACAATATTTGCAATTTTTTTACCAAATGCATTTTCTATATTTTCGATGGTAAGTTCAGTGTCTTCAACAACATCATGAAGTATAGCACTGACGGTGGAAGTTACCCCCATCCCGATTTCCTCACTAACAATACGGGCCACTGCAAGTGGATGAAGGATATAGGGTTCCCCGGATTTCCTTCGCATCCCTTTATGAGCTTCATTGGCCATTCGGAATGCCTTCAGGATAAGATTCTCATCCTTCGGACCCTTGCAATGTGCGCAATTTTTAATGATGGCTTCCAATTCCGCCTGGATCTGCTCTTATTCTGTCAGAATCTTTTCAACCATAGAATTACAATATCGATTTAGGATAAATTACCGGTAAAATTAACTAATTCCACCTTTATTCAGTGTACTTCCCGGAAACAAAAAATCAATTATAGACGAGTGTTACATTACCTGTTTTAACTTGCCTTACACCATTATAGGATAAGTACTCAATATGATAGACATACACACCTTCACGGGCATTCCCTGAGCCGTTCAAAGTCCCGTCCCAGCCAATTTCAGGATCGCTTGTAAAGAACAGACTTTTACCCGACCTGTCGAAAATAAACATCTTATATTCCCTCGGTATGAAATCGAGCACAGGTTTA
>CAYSAH010000229.1:0-3199 GCA_964428945.1 uncultured Bacteroidaceae bacterium
GTCGCTTGAATTAAATCATCAATACCGGTAACTGCCCTGGCTTCATTATCAGAGGCTTTGAAGAACATTCTAGATCCGAAGCGCTCCAACATTTTGTAGATATTCTGACGTGTCTGTGCATCATTTTTCAATAAAATATTTCCATCTTTATCAAATAAGTAGAGAGGTGCTTCGTCGTAGAATGGATAGTAATATTTGTCGAACCAGGTAACTTGTACGGTTGTGGAAAGGATCATCCTCAATTGTGGGATCTGGGTGACCATTCTTAAATTGGTATTCAGCCGCTCACTGATCCTGCTTTCCCCGGCCGGGTAGACGCCGATGTTCTCATACTGCTTTGCTGCGGCGCTACTGGGCAGGTAATCATAATCCATGGTACTGTAAAAGTGTGTTGTTTTCAGGTAGGCACCGTCGATGGTGAAGGAGGTATACAAGGCTTTGATCTTCCCGAAATCAAGGCTGAATTCAATACCTGATTTAATTGTTTTCTGGTTGTTCACAGGAAAATTGTACTCGATGATATAGTCGTAATGGTATACGGGCAGGGTTGAAATATCAGGTTTTACGCCATCCGGGATGCTGTCTGTAAGATACCTGTACCCTTCAATAAATTCATATTTTGGTATAAAATCGTACCCATTGCTCAGTTCTTCCCTGAAAGCAGTTACGTTGCCTGAAAGAGGTCCGATGCAGATATCCATCCCCACCTCTTTCTTAAGATTTTCATAAGGTTTCAGATCATGATTTTCAGTAATGAAATTCATTGAATAGAATACAGAGGACTGTGTTTCCGGGTCACCTGTATAATAATCAAGGACGGGCAGATCGTAATATGCCTTATCGGGGTATAAATAATACAGGGAGGGAGATTTAAAGGTCTTGCCAATCCCTGCATTGAAGGTAAGAAGCTTGAAAATTTTATTGTTCCTGTTGTTCAGAATGTTGTACTGAATGTTATACCTCGGTTCAAAATAATAGCCAACTTTGCTCCTGATGATACTTTCCGGTTGGTAGTTATTCAGACGGGCTCCTCCCTGGGTTTCAAGTTTTGTTTTTCCAATCGGCACGATAAGCTTATCTTCAATATATAAGGTATAGGTTTGCATGGCCGGAATTTCCTTGTAGGAACGCGGACGACTGCTGTGATTTGAAATAAAGGGAGGATTGGTGATATCGTAGATCTGACCATCCCCCCTGTTTTCGTCCAGGCGGTATTCAACCCCGGCCAGCACTTTATTGATCAAGCCGCTCCTGAAATCAGTAAGTTTATTAAAGGTCATCTGGGCAAATACATTCAAAGGCTTTCCGTCAACAGTCATTTCGGTAAGTTGCTCGGTAGGAAGGTAAAGTCCGGCATTTTCCCCTTCTTCCAGCGATAATGATACTGCCTGTACACCTCCGCTGGAGGTACGGTATAATTTCTGGTAGCTTTCCTGGTGGCCATAGGCAACAGACCAGGTATACTTAATATCGGTCAGGAATTTTTTATCAAGGCTCCATACGCCATTCAGATTCAGGCCGATTCCCTGGTCCCTCGTTTCAAATTCTTCCTCGGCGACCATTGCATCGGGATCTGTTTTTTCATTGTCAATGGTCCCGTAAACATTCACCTTTGCATTAAAGCTAAGGGGCGTCGTTGCCTTCATAAATGTAGTTGAATAGGCAGTCTGAGCGGTCAGTCGCTTATATCCTTTGTATTTACTGGTAACATCAGGATAAGAAGAGAGGTAGTCGAAATCGAAATTGATTGAACTGAGATTCCTGGTGAACTTCATTCCCTTTGAAAATGCAGCTTGCTTTATCGTGGGATCGGCTTTCAGTTTAACAGTGAAGGGACTGTATCCCGATTTGGTGGTTACCACAACGGCTCCGGAGGTCATATCCCCGTAGACAACGGATGGAATGCCTTTTATCACTTCAACGGATTCTATATTATCCGTTGAGAACCTGCGCAGATCTGTGCCTCGTCCTGCTACAGAACTGAATTCTCCCTCGCGGGAAACAGCGGTTGAAATTGTTTGCAGGTTTGCATTGTTCGAAACCGGGGCATTGTCGACGATGATTGATGTTCCCATCGAAGTATTGTTGTCTGTTCCTATCTCCCTGATCGAGATCTGCTGGGGTTTTGACAGGTCCGGGTTTTCCACTATATTTCCCGGAAGCAATTGCATCACATCGCAGAGGCTGATTGCCTGAACATACTCTATTGCCTCACTTCCTATGGTGGTGGAGCTGGCAATGTTGCTTCCTTTTTTTGCAAGCACATTTACCTCCTGCATTTCGTAGGTGGTTGGCACGAGCAGGATCAGCTTTTCATCAATGGTATTGCTATTTACCCCAACGGTGGAGGAATAAATTTCATAGCACAGGCACTGGATTTGCAGCGTATAGGTTCCGGGGAAAATTTCGTTGAACACAAATCTTCCTTCAGAATCAGTAACGGTCCACTGGTCCATCTCCTTCAGGTTCACGGCGGCACCGATCACGGCTTCGTTGGTTTTCTTATCGAGCACTTTCCCATTCAGGCTCATTTTCTCCTGGGAATAAGCCGAATTGAAGGACCCGGGAAGCAGGACCAGGAACAGTATGCAGAGGTGCTTGATCATTATTTTATTTACGAGGGTATTAAAAAAGGGCCGCCTTAAGTACCGCTACAGACGGCCCTTTCAAATGATCCATATTCTTATTGTTTCATGAATTTTTTACTGATCACTGAACCATCTTCATCCCTGAAAGCGATAAAATAGAAGCCTTCTTTTAGTGCCTCTATATTGATCTCAGCCTGGCTGCCTTCAGTTTTCAGTGTAAATATTTCCTCCCCGATAAGCGAATAGACAGAAATTACTTCAACTGTTTCAAGGTTCCTCAGGTAAAGTTTATCACTGGCCGGATTCGGATACAGCACTATGTTATCGATCCTGTCAGAGCTTACATTCACGAATATGGTTACCGTTACGGTCCATTCGACCTTGGTTTTTGTATCCTCGGCTGTTACAGTATAAATCACGGGGTTTGTAAAATCCTGTGCTGTCTCCGAGGCAGGAGAAACTTTTGCACCATCGGAAATCGATAGTGCAGGAACCAGGGTGCTGAGATCAGTTCCTGCCTGAACCTCAATTTCTATGGTGTGATTTGTGCTATTGATCGTTGCTGCACCGGTTTGCTCTGCAAGCACAAATGACAGTATTGCTGCCTCTGA
>CAYSAH010000229.1:3209-6581 GCA_964428945.1 uncultured Bacteroidaceae bacterium
AGGTCGCCAAGAGGAATTTTATAGATGTCCGATTTTGCAAGTGCGATAAGGTCGCCATCCAACACGCCGCCAATTTCCCAGATGGTTCTGCCAGGGTAACATATGGTCCATGTTGCTCCGCCATCCCAGGTGATCTTTGACTTGGTTGCTGATCCGAGAACGATATATTCATCATCAGCCAGCTTGTAAAAACCACCTGCACCTTCAATCCCTGTAAACTTGTTGTAAGAGGCTGCGCCATCATGGGTATAAAAAATTCCGTCCACCGAGGTTGGAAGGTACCATTCATTCTCATCAACATAAAGGATCTCATTCAGGAAGAGGGCACTATCGGTCGGACTTGCCGTCAGCAGGGCAGGGTACATGTCGTCAATTGTTGTTCCACCATCGCTTGTACTGCGGAGGATGGTATTCCCGACGATGAAGCCATTGTCTTTATCGAGGAACTGGATATCGTTCACATACCTGCTCCCGAGGTCATCAAGGACAGGAAGCCATGAAGCTCCGCCATCGTCGGTCTTAAACACATTGGAGTGGGTCAGTTTGTTGTCAAATCCTGCGATGGTATCAAGCCAGGTGACATACATGAATGCAGTTGTATCATTTACACACTCAATTTCTGTGGGACTTAATCCGTAGCAACCTGCTGCATTCGGATTAAAAGCCTGGTCGGTCCCTTCCCCGATATTCAAATAATCAAGCAGCTCCCAGGTTTTCCAGTAATCCATCGATTTATAAATCAATCCATGCCCGTAAACCGTGAGCGGGGAATTTGTAGGGTAGTTGATCTGGTAAATTCTCCTTGCAACGGCATAAGATGCTTCCCCTGCAGTGCTGACAGCTGAAAAATCGTAAGAAGCACCATATACAAAAATATCGGGCAGTGCTGTATTCTCCCAGCTTGTACATGCATTGTTGGTAGTTACGAAGGCTTGTCCGAAACCAAGCACGATAGCCTTATTGGCATCGATAATATGCATTTTCTGCAGGTTTTCGTCAGCCAGTATGGGCTGCTCCACCCAGTTAAATTCCAGCTTGAGTACATCAGCCACTGCGATCTTGAACAGGCTTGTCTTGGCGAGGCACACGATCGAATCATTCATGATTCCGCCGATCTCCCAGCAGGACGTTCCGGGGTAACAATTCGTCCAGGTGAGTCCAGCATCAAGCGATACCATCGACTTTGCTGCCGTCCCAAGTACCATCAGTACAGTGTCGTTCACCACGAACAGGTCATTCCCTCCGGCAGGGGCTGTCGGAATCTTTTGTATCGCAGCACCCTGATTCGTGGTCAGGAAATATCCGTTGGTTGCAGTAGTAATGTATATCTCGTCTTCACTTACAATGGTAAAATCGTTGACAAACATGGTAGGATCATTTCCATCTGCTGCAGACAGGTTCGCGTAAATATCCGTTACAATGCCTGTATTATCTGCCACTCTTTTCAAGTGATTTGAGCCACCAAAATACACGGTTGTGCCGATGGATTCAATTGCCATTGGGTATTTGTCATTTACCACACTGGTCCAGGTTTCCCCGTCGGTACTTTTCAGAACGCCATTATACGATACCCTGGCACCGGTTCCGGAATTGTGGTAATACCATTCCACACCGACGTAGCAGTTGTTATTCTCCAGCACTTCAACAGCGTAAAAATGCATGGCGTAACATCCATAGGCATTTGGATAGAGCTCCGGTTCGTCCTTTGCTGCAGGTCCAAGCTTTGTTATATCCACAACCGTCCATGTTGCCCCGAAGTCGGTGGTTATTAAGAGGACCCCGTCGGCATACACATCTTCTTCACCATTGGTAGGGTTATCAATAACCTTTACATCTCCGGCACAGGCATAGCCCTTTCCCGAGGAATTAATGCTGATGTCATAAAAATTGAATACCGGGTCCAGGAGCGGGACCTTGTTCCAGGTCTCACCCAGGTCAGGAGAAACAACAAAGGTTTTTCCATATCCCACCAGGATTGTTGTAGTGTCGTTGACAATATTTATTGTCTTCAAATTGTTCCCCGGGCTGATGGTCTGGGCCTCCCAGTTAAAAGTCACCTGGGAAGATGCTGTGAATGTTACAAACACAAACATGAAGAAAAATACAAGTTTTTTCATAGTCGTGGGTTTATAGGATTAAATTCTTTTGACCGTATAATATACCTGATTAAATTTCAGGAAAAATAATTAATGAAGCACTAATCATCCGCCTCTTTTTCATCTTCCTCATCTTTGAAATCGAACATATTCAGAACCTTACCCTTTGTTCCGTTTGTATAACTTACGCTCAGGCTGTCGCTGATCATTAATTGGAAGATCTGATCCGGATTGATCATGGTATCAACATATGAGATCTCAAGCATTTCCTTGTAATCTTCATCCAGCAAAGTCTCCAATTGAATGATACCATCATTATTTGAGAGATGGCTGACCAGGAAGGAAAGCTTGCTTGCGACTTTTGCATTCTTGCCCATGGGTAAACTGTAAACACTGACAACGGTACTGTCGTAGTCGCTGTAATTATTGATGCTCCTTTTAAAGGGCTTGAACATCATGGAGATATATTCGCCCCGTGAAATTGTTGCAAGGGTTAAATTTCCCACAAGCTCGTAGCCGAGCTCCACAACATTTTTCTTGCCGGCAGCTTCATATTCCAGGGTTTTTGATTCCAGGATTTTGATCAGTTCCTCCTCGTTGATCTTTGTTTCTGAATCAAAGAAGATCTTAACACTGATCGGGCAACCATATTCAGTGAGCATTGCTATTGCCTCAGTTTCCTGTTGCAGCAAACGGGCCAGGTAAGAAAAATCAAATGTGTCGAAGAAATTTTCCAGGAGCAGGGTTACCGTTGTCACACCCTCACTTGTTTTCGGGAGGGAGCGGAGGAGAATATTGGACGGTGTAAATATACTTTCCTCGATCTCCAGTGCATTTAGTTTCGTGGAATCGTAAAATACTTCCACCGTATGTGAACCCACGTAAGTTGCCACGCCGTAAACCCCCTTCACTTTCTGCATCTTGTTTGCAAAAGCTACAGAACTGCCATAGCACTTCACATTTTTCAGGCCCTCACGGGAATACGTTGCCATATTGGTCATTTCGTCCTCGCTGAACCATTTCTGGTTGATCGTGGGTACTTCAAAGAAAGACTGCAGGATCAGCCCGATACCAAACAAGGCCACAATGGCAACCGGAGGCAGCCACTTCAGGCTCTTCCTCTTATTGATCTGTATGGTATCCTTCTCCGGGCAAACCGTAATACATTCACTGCATAAATTACAATCCACGTGCTTCACAACTTTTACACTGGCCACCTCGATCTTCTGCGGACATTTGATGGAGCAGAGCTGGCAGGAGGTACAGGTATCCTCGT
>CAYSAH010000230.1:0-6569 GCA_964428945.1 uncultured Bacteroidaceae bacterium
TGAAAGATATGTTGATTTCTCCATAAAAATGTTTGATGAGCCTGAAAGCATTGAAAAAGAGGCCAGCCAGGTCTTTAATAACTCGGTTAAGCTGATCAACATATATGGTGACATTGGAATTGAATTCTTCCTCACGGCATCCGATATTGCCGATAATTCAGGCCCCTATTTTCCCCCTGTGGAATTTGAAAAATTTATTCTTCCTTACCTTTCAAGATGGACTGATCATATAAAAAACCTCGGGGGATACTCAATTATGCATTCCGATGGAAATATTGATATGTACATCGATAAGATTGCTCAAACATCGCTAAATGCCCTGCAGGCAATTGACCCGGTGGCAGGAATGGAAATTCTTAAGCTTAAAAGGAAAGTCGGAAACAGCCTGTGCCTGTGTGGAAATATAAATTGCAGTACCGTCATATCCGATCCTCCGGAAATAATATATGCAGAAGCAACAAAACTACTGGAACAACTCTCACCCTACCCTGGTTTTTCATTCGGTGTATCAAATGTACTTGAGCAGGATACTGCAAAGGAAAACTTTGAAGCACTGGTAAAAGCTTATTTCGATTTCAATAATTCCAAAAAAAAATTAATCAGAACAGGTTAAGATTACAGATAAACTACTCTGAAACTTATCCCTTCCTCAGTGGAACTATTTCTACACATTATATTCCTGGGTTCAGTGAGATTTTGAAAAGAAGGCTTTCAGGTCCTCCAAGGATTTCAAAGAACTGAGTCAGCCGTTTATGTGTCATGTGCTGATATGTATACTGATTCCAAATATTTAACAACTGATTCTTCAATTATATTCGACTGGGACTCGAATTATGTTTATTTAAATTATAATATAAGCAATTCACCTGAAGAGTATAAAATTGGGGCTAAAGAATCTAAGCCCTAGAAAGCAACACAAGGTACTTGGGAGCTTTTAGAGAAAAGAAGAGATACTATACCCTTTTAATTTTTTGATGCAGAAGTTATTGAAAGTTCACCTTGGGACTCGATTAAGAACTATTACCTGATTCTTGATCGATATGATCTCCTGTTTTATGAATTAGATAGTGTTTCATGGATAATTACTTTTCCAAAGGATAAACTTTTTTGCATTAAGCCAGAATCCTCCGGGTTTTTTTATCTTTTCTCCCGCTCTTTTAGATCCCGGCTGGTGTGTAATACTGCGGAAATAACCACGGTTTTGCTGGCCTCTTTGATGGTAAAGTGTATCATAAACAGGAAGACTCTTAATACGGCTGTTCTCACCTTGTCATACCGGATATTACAGGCAGCTGGGTTTTGTCTGATAAAACGGACGCTTTCGCGGACTTCAGCAGTGAAGCTCTTACCAAGTCCGGGGCTTTGTTTGTTTTACCACCGGGCAGCTTCCCGGATGTCTTCTTTAGCGAAGGGAAGAATTATTGACCTATGCATCAAAGTTCTTTTTCAATGTCATCCATTGCAGAATCAAAGTCCATAGCAATATCTGGATCCTTTTGGAACTCTTCCAGGCGTTTTCTTACCAGGTCTTTATGCCAGTCAGGTACATCCATATCTTAATTCCCCAACCCTTTATACTTTGATTTAAGAGCCTCCCATTCCTGGATTGGGATGAAGACACCAGTGGTCTGTCCTTTGCTGTCGGAAATATATTGCAGGTTTATAATAACCTGTTTTTAAAGATCCAATTCAAAGATACGGAATAACCTCTATGATTCATAGCTGAGTATTTTGAAATAAATAAATCACTACCTTAAGGTATCCTCCCCAGCAAGCCCGTCTTTCTTAGCCTCTGAGGATTGCCTAGTATTGGTGTATGAGAAAAACCCAGGCAGAGATTTTCGTTCATATTGAGGCATCAGCATTTAATACTTTTATGTTATCCTCATCATAATTGTAAGTACCATTCAAGCTTAAATACATTATTCTAATTCCAAAAGCCCAGCCAATTCATACCCTGTTTATATCCTCCATTTACAAGCAGGGCATGATTATTTGAGTTTTGTCCATATATAGGTAGTCCAACTACGATAATTAATAACAAAAAAAGAATTTAGTTGAATTCAGATATACGGGAAAATTAGGCAGATCGATTCCATGAAGGGGCTTTTTTACACAGCCTTATTTTCCACCTGGTTGAACGAGAAGTTTTGGATCTCTGTTTGCTGCTGTGCATGTTCAATGGTCATGGATACCACCGCACCGTTTTTGTCCAGTTCAATCAGTACGTTTTCGTTCAGATCTTTGGTATGGGCAATTTCATTGTCATTAAAATTAACCATCAATGTGTCGGTATCCTTGAAGTATGTAATTTTCATCTGTATATTATTAAATTTTTATTGGTCAGATGGAGCTCGCCATGACAAGCCCTTAATGAAAAACAAATGGCAGAAATGAACATCTAAATCCATAATTGCTGATTAATTCTGTCATGGCTCGGCTCATATCAGTCTTTTTTAAAATCCCTGTCAAAGAAAGCATTGTGAATGGTCTTGTTATCTTCGAGTACCACAATGCGTAAATATTTATCTGCTTCTTTAATGTATCCCCACATTCTTTTTCTTCCATCGGTCTGGGTCTCCTGATGCTCGGGGAACCGGTACACCTGTTCAATCCACTGCATCTTAATATCCTTTCTGTCGGGCCGTTGCCTGGTATGCAGGAAATAATTTGTGAATTTCAATTTCTGCATACAACCAATCCATTAATGATGCTTAAATTTTCTGATACAAAGATACGAAAAAACATATATCAGGAGTCTTCAATAGAGTTTTGGGTTGAGCCTCACCCTAAGTAGGAAAATTCCCAAATTTGTAAAACCATCAACGATCCCTTCAACAGTCCGATGTTTTGAGGCCCAGTCATAATACAGAAGATCGAAGGTGGTCAGTTTGTCCGTTTTTTTCCCACCCAAAGACCTCTGATGATGTTGCTTCTCGCTTAAAATCTCCCGCTAATCGCTTCTTGCCGGCTTCCAGAAAATCCTTGCTCCAGGTGTAATACAGGATTGCATGTATACCTTCTTTGCGGGATATCTCGGCAAAGCTGATCTCACCTCTGAGACCTTCAATTACAATCCTGATTTTTTCTTTTGCTGAATACTTCTTGCGGGTGTTGCGACGGATCTCCTTTATCTTCGATTCCGTGCTTTGTTTTTTTGATTCCATTTGTTGAACTTTATTGATTAGAAAATTAAGAAATGCATCAAACAAAGGGAGGATTGTTTGCTTGCCAAATTAATGCTGAATAGTATAATATTTTCAGCCCTTAAAATTTACCCCCCCCGATTTTTTTGTATAAATTTGGTTAAGCAAATGGGAGTGTAATTATTGAAAATTATTTTGCTGTAGATGATGGAGGAACTCTTAAAATCCAATAAATTAAGAGTTTAGGATGTCTATTCTCTTGTCTTATCCCATATTTCGGAAAAGTTAAATAAAGAAATCCTAAGTAGTCTTAAATATAGAAGAATTATACTTAGTCAACATTAATGTGTTGATGCCTTTTTTGGAAAATATATAATCTAAAATACATGAAAGCTTGCGCATATATAATATTGGTCATATTCTCATTTGCCTCTAGCAGTGGGTTTAGTCAAAATGACAATAGTATTCAAAATAGAAATAGTGTTCATCTTGAACTTGGAGGGACAGGGGGTTACTATTCTCTAAATTATGAAAGAAACATTATAAATCATAATTCCTTTAAAACTTCCGTACAATTCGGCATTCGGTATTTTCCTGGTGTATGGAGTGATATTTGGTTACCTATTGGAATAAATGAACTATTCTCATTTAATGCTCATCACATTGAAATAGGAATTGGCGTCGTCACATTAAGAGAAATGGCAAGAGATCAATTAAATAATTATGCAATTATCGATAGGTTTTGGTCATATGCATTAACAGGAAGATTGGGATATCGATACCAGAAACCTGATGGAAGATTTATTTGGAGAATTGGCTTTACACCATTTTTGCAAAGAGAGAGAGGAGGTTTAATTTACGATCCTACTGCAAAGCTTAATATATTCAATCCTTGGGGGGGATTATCAATAGGCTATTCATTTTAAAAAAAAGAATGTTGAACCAGCTGAGGCTATGCTTTGTCAGTTTTGCAAATTTGGGGATCTTCGCTGGTTTACTGGTTTTTATTACATTAAGGTTGGAATAGTTGTTGCCATTTTTGTATACTTTGTAAAGTAAGGCATTCATAGATATTCTATGTCTGTATAATGCAAGGCAAAATGAAATCAAACACAGCTGAAATAAAAACTTACCTGCATAAGCGTAAGCCTTCGGCCTGCTACGGATTGTATAATCCAAAAAAAATCCAGGAATACTTAGAGTAACTCCAAGGATTTCCTTAGTTTTGCTGACTTTAGTTGGATTTTTTTGGGCTTTTTTCGATTCCTGCCAGTTGTGGGGTAGCAAATCTGTCAAATCCAGGTCAGAATTCCTGTTATATTCAGGGATCGGGTTTAGAACCTATGTTAGAAACGAGCATCTCCTTCAAGCGATATTGAAATTCTTATTCCCTTTTCAGATAATACAGTAAGTTTCGATAATTTTATGGCCGCCTATGATTATTTTGAAGAGTTCACATTGAGGCATGCTACAAAAGTGCCCGGCCACAAAAATTCTATTGTGTACAACACGGCATTGCCAATTCAACCTTCCGGTACTGGGCAAAAAAATACCAGAAGGAACTATTAAAAGCTAAAGCTGCCGATAGCACTCCTGGTTTTATCCCGATAAAGGTACAGCCGGATCGGGAACGTATTCCCGGACAATTGTATTTTTTGTTTCCCAATGGGATCCAGGTCCTGTGTTCTGAGAGCGTTCATTCCGGGGTGCTGAAAACGCTGTTAAATCCATAACCATGTTTGCACTTTCTGTTGAAAACACTTTTCATCTGTACAGTCATCCCACGGATATGCGCAAGAGCTTTGATACCTTGTCTGGTTTGGTGTACAATAATCCTGGTTTTAATCCCAATGATGGAAAGGTATATATTTTCATCAATAAGACCCGGAACAAGGTCAGCTTGCTGCACTGGCATGGATCCGGATATTTACTCTGGACAAGCGTCTGGAAAAAGAAACTTTTTAACTATCCCGCTATGATGCCTCAGTCGGGTGCATAACATTGAGCTGCTTATATAAAGATGAACAACATTTTTACATGCAATAAAGCGAAGAAATGGAAGAAGCAACAATATCAGTTAAAATGACTCCATAGCAGGAGGGTGAATTCATTTCCCACGGCGGACCAGGGAGGGAAGATGTTGAAAATGGAACGGAAGATATACATATGGAGCGGAAGATATACATATGGAGCGGAAGATGTACATCCGGAGCGGAAGATGTACATCCGGAGCGGAAGATGTACAATCCGGAGCGGAAGATATACATCCGGAGCGGAAGATGTACATTCCGGAGCGGAAGATATACAATCCGGACCGGAAGATATACAATCCGGAGCGGAAGATGTACAATCCGGAGCGGAAGATGTACAATCCGGAGCGGAAGATATACGATCCGGAGCGGAAGATATATGATTTGAAGTGACGGGGATTCTGGTTCACAGTAAAATAAGGAATCAGCTAATTCATTGATAGTTTAGTTATTGATCATTTAACACAAATTAAAAATGAAAGCAAATCGAAAGCAATCTGAAATGGACTGCCTGGAAGAATAAAGGCTGGCTCTGAGAAACGCGGAAACCCAAACGGAGACCGCACTGCAGATGACTGAAATAATCAGCTTTTCAGCTTATTCCACTACAAATTTTACCCGGCAGAAATCCTCTCCCTGAACACCAACCAGGATATAAAGTCCTTTAGCCAAACCTGTGACATCCAGTTCAAGTTCTGATTCTCCGGCTTGTACCTCCTTTAAAAGAAGCATCCTGCCTGAGATATCTGTAACAAGTACTTTATTGATCGTTCCCTCTTCAAGTTCAACAAACAACTTATCGTGAACCGGATTAGGATATACATTTATAAAATTACCCTTAAAACTACTGATCCCGGTTGGAATAACAACTACTTCAAAGGATGTGCTATATTCATCGATCCCTCCATTCGCAGTGCCACCGTCATCCTTAACGGTAACTGTCACAATCGCTGTTCCGGATGATCCGGTTTCTGATGTATACGTTAATGTGCCGCTGGTTCCTGAAGTATAATCCACACCAAGCTGTGAGATCAATCCAGTGTTATTGCTTTCAGCAGTTATCGTTAGCGCCTGGCTGCCATCATCTCCATCGCTTATTCCAGTAAGTGAGATGGTCTGCTCTCCACTGTCCTGTGTGATTTGATCCGGATCACTTAAATCATCAAGGGTCGGTGCATCATTCACTGCTTCCACTGTTACTTCAAATATTATATCCTTACTTAAAACAGGATTACCGTTATCTGCCACAGTAATTGTGATTAGCGCAGTTCCGTTGGCATTGGCTTCCGGTGTAAATTTCAATGTACCGCTTGCATCCCCTGAAACATATTCGACTTTGGGTTCTTTTATAAGCGCCGTATTTGAACTGCTGGCACTAATATTGATAAGCTGA
>CAYSAH010000231.1:0-6523 GCA_964428945.1 uncultured Bacteroidaceae bacterium
TACCATTATGAATCATCCGCCTGAGCTGATTGACCTGATACAGGATTTATATGAAAAAGGGATTACCGTCATTAATTCTGCACTTTTTCATGGCGGTTTTTTAACCGGAAGTAATTATTACGATTACGAACTTATAAGCCCCGAAACTGATCCCGAAAAATTCAGATGGAGGGAAATTTTCTTTGAACTCTGCAGAAAGTATGAGATTAAACCTTCTCTTGCATGTGTACAATTTGGATTGACCCCACCTGGTGTAGCTTCTGTTTCATTGAATACTTCAAATCCCGGACGTGTAAAAGAAAATGTTGAGGCAGTTTCAGCTATAATTCCAAAGGGATTTTATGCGGAAATGATAAAAAAAGGATTAATAAACAAAGATTACCCTTATCTTAATTTGTAACTGTGCTAATCAGAATAAGTTTTATATCTATTTTCCCGACCGTTACCTTGTAAAGATCGAATTTGTAAAAGATGAAAATTGACAGTCACCAGCATTTTTGGAAATATAAGCAGGAAGAATATGGATGGATATCCCCTGAGATGAAAATTCTTAAGGACGATTATTTGCCTGATCAGCTTAAAACGGAACTTTCCGACCTTGGTTTCGATGGGTCAGTTACGGTGCAAGCCAGGCAAACCCTTGAAGAAACCAGATGGATCCTGAAGCTGGCCGGACAATATAATTTTATTAAAGGTGTAGTAGGATGGCTTGATTTATGTTCACCCTGGATTGAGGAACAATTAGATGAATTCTCGAAAAATTCAAAATTGCGCGGTGTAAGGCATGTTATTCATGATGAAAAGGATGATGATTTTATGCTTCGGAAGGATTTTTTAAAAGGGATATCCTGCCTGGAAAAATTCGGACTAAGCTATGATCTTCTGATTTTTCCGAGCCATCTCCCAAATACAATCCGCTTTGTCGCTCAGTTTCCCGGTCAGGTTTTTATTTTGGATCATATCGCAAAACCCTGTATTAAAGAACGACGGATAAGCGGATGGAAGGAGGATATTGAGAAACTCGCCTGTTATCCTAATGTATATTGCAAATTGTCGGGAATACTTACAGAAGGTGATATATCCAACTGGAAAAAGGAGGATTTTACGCCCTACCTGGATATCGTTTTGGAAGCTTTTGGCCCCGACCGCCTGCTGATTGGATCTGACTGGCCTGTTTGTCTTCTGGCAGGAGATTATCGAAGGGTGATGGAAGTGGTACTGGACTATCTGGATCCTTTATCGGATGCTGAAAAAAATAAGATTATGGGTTCAAATGCTGTAAATGCATATCAACTTGAATTTTAAAATAATAACATATTCCTTTAAACTATGAAAGCATTTGCCATTACAGCGAATAGAACAATCGGTGAAATTGATATAAAAGAGCCGGAGATTGAAGCGAATGAAGTATTGCTGGAAGTAAATTATATTGGTTTATGCGGAAGCGATTTAAGTGCATATCGTGGACAAATGCCACTGGTAAAGCTGCCGCGAATTCCCGGTCATGAAATTAGCGGTGTAATTATAAAAAAAGGGGACCAGGTTCCTGATTCCTTCCGGATTGGGGACAAGGCAACGGTATCTCCTTACACGAACTGTGGTAATTGCCCTGCCTGTCGTGCAGGGCGGATCAATACCTGCGAATATAACCAAACCCTCGGGGTTCAGAGAAACGGGGCCCTCACAAAAAGAATCAGTGTACCCTATGATAAGATCTTTGCAAATGAAAATTTAAGCCTTCAGGAACTTGTACTGGTTGAACCCCTGAGTGTTGGCTATCACGCAGCCAACAGGGGTGAAGTGAGTGAAACCGATACTGTATTGCTAATTGGTTGTGGAACCATTGGCCTTGGAGCCCTGTGTGCCTCAATAAGAAAAGGCGCTACTGTTATTGCAATGGATATTGACGATAATAAACTTAAGATCGCTAAGAAGTTTGGAGCCACGCAAGTTATAAACAGTATAAAGGAAAATGCTATTTCAAGAGTCATGGAGCTCACTTATAATGAAGGCGTGGATGTGGTGATTGAAGCAGCAGGGAATCCTGCCACCTTTGTTCTGGCCCTGGAAGCCGTATCATTTGCCGGAAGGGTTATCAGCATTGGCTATTCGAAGGAAAATGTGAATTTCAATTCTCAGCTGATCGTACGAAAAGAGTTAAATATCTATGGTTCAAGAAATGCTCTTCGTGTTTTCCCTTCGGTTATTAAGATGCTTGAGCGCAAGGAAAAGCCATATTCAGATCTTATTACGAAAATTTTTCCATTTGAACAGGTACCTGAAGCATTCAAATTCTGGGATGAGAATACGGGGTCTGTGACCAAGGTAATAATAGATATGAAGGGATAAAATGACCTTATTTGTTCAATTTATAATAATACCAGTAATAAGAATGAAAATATGCACGCTTATAACTGTCGGGTTGATCATTACCCTGTTTGGATGCCATGCTGATTTGGATTATGAGCAAATCCCCAATGGTGTTAAAACAGAAATAAGTGATGGTATCCTTTATATTTTCCCTCTTACGGAAAAGGCCATACGGATAAAATTTTGTAAAGAAATGGAAGACGATTTACGAGAACTTATCTTCACCGCTCTTCCCCCGGTGCCTTATTTTGAGGTTTCTGATACCCGGTCAGTTCTGACCCTAAAAACAAAGGAGATGCAGGTTCTGGTGAATAAAAAATCCGGAAAATTATCTTTTGCCGATGCTTCGGGGGCTATTTTCCTGGAGGAAATTGAGGGTTCTCGTAGAATTATTCCTGATACCATTCAGGAAGAACCCTGCCTGTTTGTCTGACAAAGTGGATGGATTATATTAATCCAGAAACCAGGAAAGAATATTGGGAAATACTTAAAACATATATGTTTGATTATGGAGTTGATTCCTGGTGGATGGATACTGTAGAGCCTGAAAAAGTTGTATTCTACGCAGGTGATGAGATAGTAATTAAACATTGATAAATTTATATTGATTATGAATCGGATAAACATAATTTTGAATTAAAATTGAAACATCAGAAACCTCGAAATTGAATGGATCGTGTAAATTTCACCGTATGATAAAAAAGTAAATCCGAATCTGATTTTTATGAAACAGGCTTGGAAGAAATAGAATATTAAATCACTTAACCAGAAAAAAAATGAAATTGAATGTAGATTTTCCCAGGAGCAAAACAATAATTTTTTTAGAAGTTTTTTTCTTACTGTTTTCTTTTGCAGGATTATATGGTCAGCAAAAAACCTCAAAAAGTGCACCCTTGTTCTCAAATATTATTTACCAGGGTAATGATCAGGTCTATATTGATAATCCCTTACAGTCCGATGAATTTTATAATCCCATTCTGCAGGGTTGTTACCCTGATCCGAGTATTACAAGGAAGGGCAACGATTATTATTTGGTTTGTTCGTCTTTTGCAATGTTTCCCGGAGTTCCAATCTTTCATTCGAACGACCTGGTAAATTGGAAGCAAATTGGGCATGTCCTGGACCGAAGCTCGCAGTTGAAAGTGCACGATACGGGAATTAGTGCAGGAGTTTACGCCCCGCAGATTATATACAATCCCAATAACGATACCTTTTATATGATTACCACTGAATTTGCCGGAGGATTTGGAAACATTGTCGTAAAAACAAAAGACCCTCTTAATGGATGGAGTGACCCTATAAAACTTGACTTTAACGGGATTGACCCTTCATTGTTTTTTGATGATAATGGAAAGGCCTATGTAATCCATAACGATGCTCCGGAAAGAGGAACAGAACTTTATAATGGACACCGGGTAATTAAAATATGGGACTATGATGTTGAGAACGACAAAATTATTCAGGGAAGCGATAAAGTCATTGTTAATGGTGGGGTGGATCTTTCAAAAAAACCAATATGGATCGAAGCTCCTCATATCTATAAAAAAGATGGTCGCTATTATTTAATGTGTGCCGAAGGAGGTACAGGTGGCTGGCACAGTGAAGTGATTTTTGCAAGCGACAACGCCAGGGGCCCATATGTACCGGCGCCCAGCAACCCAATTCTTACCCAAAGATATTTTTCAAAGGAACGTTCCAATAAGGTGGATTGGGCAGGACATGCCGATTTGGTTAAAGGGCCGGGTGATAAGTATTATGGTGTGTTCCTTGCTGTGCGTCCAAATGAAAAAGACAGGGTAAATACAGGTCGTGAGACTTTTATTTTACCCGTGGATTGGTCAGGCGATTTCCCTGTATTTGAAAACGGCTTAATTCCTTTGGAACCAAAGTTAAAGATGCCTGAAGGTGTAAAAGAAAATAGAACAGGTAAGGAAGGTTATTTACCCAACGGCAACTTTACCTTCACCGATGATCTTACTTCCGAAAAGCTTGATTACCGATGGATAGGGTTAAGAGGGCCACGGGAAGATTTTATTTCGGTAAGCAAAAAAGGATTGAGAATTAATCCATTCGAAGTAAACATTAAAGAAGTTAAGCCTACTTCCACACTTTTTTACCGCCAGCAGCATAATAGCTTTTCCTTTACTGCAACAATTGATTTCAAACCAGGATCAGAAAAAGACCTTGCGGGTCTTGTGGCTTTGCAAAGCGAAAGTTCCAATTACGTTTTTGGGCTTACAAGGAAAGGGACCGATTATTATATTCTGTTGGAAAGAAATCAGAGAATCAGGAGAAGTCGCGAAGTAGAATCCAGGATAGTTGCCAGTACAAAAATTGATTTGGATAATCCAATCAGCTTGCAAATAAAAGCGGAAGGTGATGATTACGAATTTTTATATTCGGTCAATGGAGAAGACTTTATAAATCTGGGAGGCATTGTTTCGGGCGATATCCTTTCAACTGATGTGGCAGGTGGTTTTACAGGTTGTTTGCTTGGATTGTATGCTACTTCCGCAAATGACGCACAAGCTGAATAGAGATTTAACTAATAAAAAGGGAATAAGCGATGCTCCAGATTTGAGGGGGAACGACTTTAAGGAGCCATATGTAAAACAGTATAATGGTATGAAGAAAACAAACAAATATAGCTGTCTGTGCTTTTTTGGTCCGGGTTTCCAAAACTTACTAAGGCTTGGGTTAATTACCTGGCTTGGCATTCTCCTTCTCCCTGGGTTTTCTCTTGAAGCACAAACATCCGGGGGAGGTAAAAAAATAAGCTCCGAACTGTTCGGATTGTTTTTTGAGGATATAAACTATTCAGCGGATGGAGGACTTTATGCTGAATTGGTTCAAAACAGGTCCTTTGAATACAGTCCCCAGGATCAGAAGGGCTGGAATCCTTTGTCATACTGGGAATACCTTTCACCTGGCTATTCTTATGGAAGATTAAGTGTTGAGACCACAACTCCGATCCATTCCAATAATCCTCATTACCTGGTATTTGATGTGGAGCATGTTGGAGACGAAGATAGTTTTGCCGGTATTTCAGGAGTGGGAATAAAAAATGAAGGATTTGACGGGATGGTTTTACGGGCCGGGGACAAATATCATTTTTCAATGTTTGCAAGACAGATGAGTGGAGTCCCGATTACCTTTCATGTTAGCCTGCATGCAAAAGATGGAGATGTACTTGCCGAAGGGACAATCAATACCTCATCCAACGAATGGAGAAAATATGATGTAGGACTTCTGCCGTCTGAAAACAGTGATTCAGCAAGCCTGGTAATCCTGGCAACTTCACCAGGAAGATTTGCCCTGGATATGCTGTCTCTCTTCCCTGAAAAAACCTTTATGAACAGACCCAATGGACTTCGTCCGGATATTGCTCAGACATTGGCTGACATGAAACCACGTTTCATTCGTTTTCCGGGTGGGTGCCTGGTTCACGGCGATGGATTGGGAAATATGTACAGGTGGAAAAACACAATTGGACCTCTTGAAGAAAGGAAAGAACAGCGAAATATCTGGAATTACCATCAGTCAACCGGCCTGGGATATTTTGAATATTTTCAGTTTTGTGAAGATATTGGTGCCAAACCTTTACCTGTTCTGCCTGCAGCAGTCAGTTGTCAAAATTCAGGAGGGACATGGCGCATAGGAGGAACCGGGCAAAAAGCCATCCCGGAGGAAGAAATGCAGGATTATATCCAGGAAGTCCTGGATCTGATCGAATGGGCAAACGGCCCGGCAAGCTCCAGATGGGGAGCAATACGCGCTACTGCCGGTCATCCTGAACCCTTTAATCTTCATTATATAGGTATTGGGAATGAAGATAAAATCACACCTGAATTCCAGGATCGGTTCGAAATGATTTTCGAGGCAGTGAAGTCAAAATATCCGGAAATATCTGTAATTGGCACCTCCGGACCTGGTTACGAAGGCGACGATTTTATCAAAGGATGGACCCTGGCAAACAAATTAAAAATCCCGATCGTGGATGAACATTATTACACCAGCCCCGATTGGTTTATCAATAACCAGCATCGTTATGATTTATATAACCGAAATGCCAGCGAGGTTTATTTGGGTGAATATGCTTCATGGGGCAATAAACTGCGCAATGCTATTGCCGAGGCAGCCTACATGACTTCAC
>CAYSAH010000232.1:0-223 GCA_964428945.1 uncultured Bacteroidaceae bacterium
GAGATCGGTATTGGAAAGACCTCTCTTTCGAATATCGTTGAATATCTTAAAAAAACTTATTGTGCTGATATCGGATCGGAATTTATGTTTATCCGCCAACCTGAAAAACTGAAGTGGCTGCAGGACAGGATAGAAAGTACCCAAAATACAAGTTTTTTTTCTGCTGAAGAAAAACTGGAAATATACCACCATCTGAAAAGAGCCGTTGGCTTTGAAAATTTCA
>CAYSAH010000232.1:233-6516 GCA_964428945.1 uncultured Bacteroidaceae bacterium
AAAAGGTTTTCATTAGAGGGTGCCGAAATACTTATCCCTGCACTCAATAAGTTGATTGAAAAGGGTGTTGAAACAGGGGTTAAAGAATACACAATTGCAATGGCCCACCGCGGCCGCCTGAACGTATTGGCCAATGTCCTTCAAAAACCTTACGAAAACATTTTCAAGGAATTTGAAGGAGAGGAGTATGAAGACGGAATTGCCCTTGGAGATGTGAAATATCACCTTGGCTATGGGAACACTATTAAAACTCCAAAAGGTGATGAGGTGATCCTGAGCCTGACTCCTAATCCTTCCCATCTTGAGGCCTCAACTCCTGTTATACAGGGTATTGCAAGGGCTAAGATCGAGCATAAGCATAATTGGGACAACAATAAACTGATTCCAATCGTAATCCATGGCGATGCTGCCATTGCTGGACAGGGCGTTGTTTATGAGGTAATTCAGATGTCGGAACTCAATGGTTATAAAACCGGAGGGACCATACATATAGTAATAAATAACCAGGTTGGATTCACCACCAGCTACCTCGATGCCCGTTCAAGTACTTATTGCACCGATATTGGTAAAGTAACCAAGTCACCAATCTTCCATGTAAACGGTGACGATGCTGAAGCACTTGTGCATGTTGTAAGAATGGCTGTTGATTACAGGCAAACTTTTCATACCGACGTATTTATTGATATTCTTGCTTACAGGAAATATGGTCACAATGAAGGAGATGAGCCCCGTTTTACTCAGCCTACGCTGTACAAGGCAATTGCAAATCATCCTAACCCAAGGGATATTTACAGCAGCATACTCGCTTTGCAAGATATTTTAAGTCCCGATGCCGCTGAAAAGGAAGAAGCCGATTTTGATAAGGAATTAGATAAGAAACTGGAAATATCAAGGAAATTAGCCAAGGTCGTAATTACACAGTTTCTCAAGGAGGAATGGACCGGGTATATGTATGCTTCAGATAAAGATTTTACAGAAGCAGTTAATACCGGAGTCGATGCAGAATTGCTTTCCATGATCGGTAAGCGGATAAATACACTTCCTGAAGGTTATAGTTTTATATCAAAAACTCATAAGCTTTTCGAGGAAAGGAGAAACATGATCCAGGAGGACCGTCTTGACTGGGCACTGGGAGAACAGCTTGCCTATGCGACCTTGCTTCTTGATGGCCACCCGGTCCGAATCAGCGGTCAGGACAGTATGCGGGGAACATTTTCTCACCGGCATGCGGGACTCGTGATCGAAGATTCCCCGGAAAATTATATTCCGCTTCACCATCTGTCCGATAAACAGGCCACTTTCAATATATATAATTCCCCCCTGAACGAATATGGTGTTCTTGGATTTGAATACGGTTACGCCATGGCAACACCAAATTCACTCACTGTCTGGGAAGCACAATTTGGCGATTTCTTTAATGTTGCTCAGGTAATCGTCGACCAGTATATCAGTAGTGCAGAAGAAAAATGGGGACTGATGAACGGGATCGTTCTCTACCTGCCGCATGGATTCGAAGGACAGGGACCGGAACATTCAAGTGCGCGCATTGAAAGATTCCTTACCATGTCAGCAAAGAACAATATGCAGGTAGCAAATATCACAACACCTGCAAACCTGTTCCACCTTTTACGAAGACATATGAAAAAGAAATCGAGGGTGCCTTTGGTAATATTCACACCTAAAAGCCTGCTTCGTCACCCGAAATGTGTTTCCAGACTCGATGAATTTCAGTACGGTGGATTCCTTCCGGTAATTGATGATGATAATACTGACAGAAAAGAGGTCAGAAGGGTTGTGTTCTGCAGTGGAAAGATTTATTATGACCTGCTTAAGCGTAAAGAAATCCTGGGCGTCAGGGATATCGCTCTGATACGTATTGAACAGCTCCATCCATTTCCTGCTGAAGAAGTTAAGTTGATCATAAAGAAATATTCTGCCAATATGCTCACTCTTTGGGTACAGGAGGAACCGGAAAATATGGGAGCATGGTATTACATGCAGAACCAGATGAAGGCTTACAGTGTGATTCCTGTTACACGCCAGGCATCCGGGAGTCCTGCTACAGGGCTCCACAAGTTACATGAACTCGGCCAGGAAGAGATCATTGATAAGGTATTCCGGGAGTGCAACTGTGAATTACAAAAAGTTTACTGTGGCCTGCAATGTGTTGTTGGAGGCTCCCGTAGAGAGATTCTTAAACAGCATTACTACTTCGATAAGGTAAATTCCAAGATAAAATAACATCCCATGATCATTGAGATAAAAATTCCAAGTCCGGGCGAATCCATAAATGAGGTTGAACTGGCTAACTGGTTTGTTGAAAATGGAGATACGGTCTCAAAAGACCAGGAGATCGGAGAGGTTGAATCTGAAAAAGCCACTTTGCCTCTTATTGCTGAAGAAGAGGGCAAGGTTGAAATACTTGTTGAGGCAGGTTCCACTATTGCTGTTGGCACTGTCGTCTGCAGGATAGACACCTCGGTAAAAGCGGTGAAAAAGGAAAAGAAGGATGTAGTTGAGAAAGTATCCGATAAATCTGCTGAAATAAAAAAAGAGGAAAGCAAAGCCTCTAAATTAGAGGAAAATACTGCCAAACAACAAGAAGGTTCGAATTCCTCCGACATCAGGATTACCCCGGTTGCAAGGAAAATGATGGACGATGAAGGATTAAATGTTGAAGACATAATCAATGGATTAAGAAAAATTACTTCAGCCGATGTACAGGCTGTAAAAAACCTTGCTGCTGCCAATTCCTCCCTGATTTATAATAAAAAGGCGGCCAGCAGGGAGCAAAGCCGGAACTCAATGAGCCAGTTAAGGAAGAAGATAAGTCAGCGCCTGGTGGCTGTTAAAAATGAGACTGCGATGCTCACTACCTTCAACGTGGTGGATATGAGTGCCATTATATCGATCCGAAAGAAGTACCAGGATAAGTTCGTTGAAATACATGGAGTTAAACTCGGTTTTATGTCCTTCTTTACAAAAGCTGTAACGGTCGCACTTCAGCAGTTCCCAAGTGTAAATTCATATATCGATGGTGATGCGTTAATAACTCCAGGATATTGTGATATTGGAATTGCTGTTCAGACAGAAAAGGGGCTTATGGTTCCCGTTATCAGGAATACTGAAACACTCGGACTTGCAGAAATCGAAAAAAAGATCCTTGATATTGCCGGAAAGGCCAGGAAAAACAGGATCTCTATGGATGAGTTATCCGGGGGCACCTTTACCATTACAAATGGCGGAATTTTCGGATCAATGCTAAGTACCCCGATCCTGAACCCCCCGCAGTCAGGGATTCTGGGTATGCACAATATTATCGACAGACCTGTTGCCATTAATGGTAAAGTCGAGATCCGTCCAATGATGTATGTTGCACTCAGCTATGACCATCGTGTTATTGATGGTAAAGACTCGGTCGGATTCCTTAAGACAGTGAAGGAGTATATCGAAAATCCTACTTCCATGCTTTACGGAGAAAATGATCCTGAACAACTATTACTGGAATTGTGATTATGGAACAGATTGGAAAAACTGCCCTCGTTTTCGGCCCAACCGGGGCTGTAGGGAAACAAGTCCTGCATTTACTGCTCAGTGACCATCGCTACGAAAAAATTATTGCATTTTCACGCAGGGTAATCCCTGTTGAACATCCCAAACTCACGGTCATTCTGGATGCAATGACCAATCTTGATGCTCTTGCCGACAAGATCAAAGGAGACGATCTATTCTGTTGCCTCGGCACAACGAGCAGAAAAGCCGGGAGCAGGGATGCCTTTAAAAAGGTTGATCTCGAGATGCCTTCCGACCTGGCGCGTATAGCTGAAGGAAATAAAGTGGATGGTTTCGTTGTAATCAGCTCCATAGGTGCCGGAAAAATCGGCCGGGGCTTTTACCTTGATGTGAAATCAGCAATGGAGGAACGTGTGATCCGTCACAATTTTAAGCGGCTGGCAATAGTTCGTCCGTCGCTCTTACTGGCAACCAGGGAGGAATTAAGGTTATCGGAGGAGGCCGGAAGAATTTTAAACTCGCTCACCGCCTGGGCTATGGTTGGAAATTTGAAAAAATACAAAGGGATTTATACCAGTGATGTTGCAAGAGCAATGATCGGAATTATGAATATGGAAAAACCAAAAGTCTTCTGGGAATCAGATGAACTGCTTTCTGTAAAATAATTCAAAAAAGAGTAGATTTGTTTGAATGAACCAATCTGCTGTGCCATGAAAAAAATCCTTCTTCTCGCCCTTATTGTATTTTTTGCTTTTTCCTGTACGAATATTCCCACAGACATAGACCTTCAAAATGATTGGAAAATTTCTGCAGGAGATGATCTTTCCTGGGCTGACCCTGGATTCGACGACTCATCCTGGGATACAATTTCTGCCGGGCAAACCTGGGAAAATGGTGTGCTGAAGGGTTACGACGGAATAGCTTGGTACAGGAAGAGTTTTGAAGTCTCTTCAAAGATGAAAAAAGGGCTTTTCACCGGCCAGGAAAACCTGGTTCTGAAACTTGGAAAGATCGATGATGCTGACGAGATATATCTTAATGGTAAAATGATTCACTCCAATGGCAATTTCTTTGAGAACGACGGAGAATCTTACAACAGGGTGAACGAGATACTGGTGTCAATTGATAATATCCTGTGGGACAAAGAGAATGTACTGGCAGTCAGGGTAAATGATTTCGGAGGTGGTGGTGGTTTATATGAAGGGCCCTACGGGCTTTTCACCTCTGACTGGACCGATTATGTTACAGTACATTATGATGTGCCGGATAATAACCAGCATTTATTCCTGAGAGGCGACAGTGTAAGGATTTTATTCAAACTTACAAATGATTCGGAATACAAGTACCGGATGAAGATGAAGGTCTCCTTTCGCACAGATCAGCATAAGGCTTTCGCATGGCAATCACAGAGCTTCCAGTTGGAAGCAAAGGGATATGGCAGTGCAGTATTTGCATGCCCGGCAGATAAGATCGGTTTCTATGAGGCTGCCTTTGAATGCAGTGTAAAGGGTAAACACAGGATCTTAAGGGGTATTGAATATTATGGCTGTGAACCTGAAAAAATTGATGCAGGTACCAGCAGACCTGATGATTTCGAAGAATACTGGAGCATGGCAAAAGATGAACTGGCAGCTGTGGAGCCCAGGTTCAAAATGACCCGTGCACCTGAATTTGATACAGACTACTATGAAGTTTATGATGTGGAAATGTACTCCTGGGGAAATGTACGTGTAAACGGATGGTATGCAAAACCAAAAGGCCAGGGGAAATTTCCGGCCCTGGTTTCCCATACAGGCTACAGCTGGCCCCAGCCCCCGCAGACATCACGTGAAGAATTTGCAGTTCTTGCCTTTAACATCCGGGGCCATGGGAACAGCATAAAAGATGTTAATCCTGGATTTCCGCAATACATCACGAGCAATATTCTTGATAAAGAGAACTATATTTATAAAGGAGCATATATGGATTGTATCCGTGCTGTCGACTTTTTATGCAGCAGGCCTGAAGTAGATACATCCAGGATAGGCGTTTACGGAGGAAGCCATGGTGGTGCGCTGAGTTTTGCCACTGCTGCTCTCGATAAAAGAATCAAGGCTTGTGCCCCTCATGTGCCCTTCCTTTCGAATTTCAGGGAATATTTTAAAATCTGCTATTTCCCAAGGGGAGAATTCGATAAGTTTCTCTTCGAAAATCCTGATGTGAAATGGGAGGATATATACAGTACCCTTGATTATATAGATGTTAGGAACCTTACACCCTGGATCACTTGCCCTGTATTAATGGGAGTAGGTCTGCGCGACCAGGTTTGCCCGCCTTATACAAACTTTTCGGCATTCAACAACCTTAGTTCAGAAGATACTGAATGGTTTGTTTACCCGGATTATGCACATGCAGTTGCTCCAGGTCACACTGTTTATGAACTGGAATGGTTCAAAAAACAATTTGGAATGGAATAGAATACTGCGAACCGGGAACTGCAGAAATACTACTCCTCACTCATCTCAGCACTAAGCTGTTCGATTATTGCATTTGTAGTCTCGATAATCTCCGGATCATCAGTAAATTCCAATGATTCGTATTCGTCAAATGGAATTTCTATAATAGAATAGGGTGTAGTTCGAATTCTTGGGAATTCATCACTCAAAATTCGGAGACCCAATTCAAGCAATTCTCTGCAACGTCTTATTTCAATTTTATTTTGCGTGATTATATTCGCGACCGGGTGCGAAACCAAATAAAAACGATCATGCACGCTGCGGTCGAGTGCTTT
>CAYSAH010000233.1:0-6498 GCA_964428945.1 uncultured Bacteroidaceae bacterium
CCGGCCAGGTCCTCTTTCAGGTAGGTTTCAACCATCTTCGTGGTCATTTCATCCATCTCCTCCAGATCCTCTATGCCTGAGATCAGCATGGATTTCTGATCTTCAAGAGAAATATTTTCGATGAAATTCATCTGGTCCTCAACGGACTCAAGCCCGACAACTTCCTTCCCTCCTGTTTCCGTGAGTTTTTGTTCCATAGATGCCGGTTGGCAATCCATAAAATAGATCATTGTTAATGCAGATAAAAAAAATGGTTTTATGCTGGAAATCATCTGAAAGGGCATTTGCATTTTTTCCGTAAAAAATCCGGCGACCAGCTTGTACTCGTCGTCATTTAAATAATCTTTCGCCGAAGTACCGTCTGTAAACATCATTCCCGCCTGCATGGATGCCATCAGGCCAGGATCATCAAAATCAAGTTCCAAAACAAGCCTGTCACAGTCATCAATAGCATCTTTAACCTTATCAGCAATGATCAATTGATCCGGACAAAGCATATGAAAAGTTCCAAAAATATAAGATGGATTTTCAATTTCATTACCTGAAATTTTCCACAGCATGCTGTTTTCGAATGGCTGGGCATATGCATGCAGAATACTCAGAAGTAATACGCTTACCAGGAGGAATGTTCTTTTCATTATTTTGCTTTTCTTATTTATCCTTACAAAATAACAAGAACTTTGACAGCTTTGATGTTAATGGGATTAATTTTAAAATAAAAATTCTTTGCGGCCCTCTGCTATTCTTCGCGCAACGTTGCGTTACAGTTTTGATGTATAAGAAAAACCATGGAGCCTTTCGACCCCATGGTTTATGTCCACTAAACCTTAGACAACTACTAACTACCAGACAATAAGTTTACAGGTCTCAATATGATCTGAGGCCAGCCTTACAAAATACACCCCTGCCTTCAGTCCGCTCACATCGAACTGCATTTCCTGTTCCCCCGCTTGGCGGGTTTCGTTCAGCAGGATGCGTTCTTCCTGGCCGAGCAGGTTGAGGATGCTCAAGCGCACAGCTATGGTTTCCTCCAGCTCAAAGTGGATATTGGCAATTTGATCTGCTGGGTTGGGGTATAGACAGAAACTCGAGGTCCTGTGCTCCTCAAATCCTGCTACTGCACTAATTGTAACCTCCCTTTCCCTGGAATAAGTCTGCTCATTTTCATCAGTGAAAGTATATGTGATCGTGTGGACTCCTGCGCCCGCCAGGGAGGGAATAAAACAAGTGTCTGATACACCATTGCCAGATAAAACCCCATTCTTTGGCCATCTCCTGATCATAATATAGCTGGTGGTATCGTTGTCTTTAAAGCTGTATTTCTTAAAAGCAAAATAGGGTTTGGGAAGATTCAGTAGTATTTCTGCCGCAATCTTCACAGCATCAAAACCAGTATTACTATGATCTCTCCCAAGGAAGAGTTCGTCATAAAAATTAAAATGTGTAAATGAATTGTCCTTTACCCAGCTTTTTAGCAGGGGATATACTGGCAAGCAGACATCCAGATCAAGCTCTCCCATGAAATGGACAAGGTTCTTGCCCAGCGAATCAGCACTTTCTGAAAGCTGGTCCATCATTGAATAGTATCCTGCCATGACAGGGGATGTTGGGATGAAACTGTAAAAGGTAGTGTCCTGCCTGATGCAGGATTGAAAAAAAGAATACAGTGTCATAAATCCCGCGTAGCTTCCGCCTGCCATGATTCGTTCGTAAGGATTCAGCTTGTAATTTTCGCTTACAAAAGGCACAAGATCACTGGCTAAATAATCATAGAATTTATCATAATTCCTGGTGTAATCCAATACCCTGATATCCCACAGGTCTTTTTCATAGGGCGGCCCAATAGTGATCAATACCGGATCGACCGGGATAAGAACACTATCGTATAATGCGTGCATATGCGTGTGCATTGCTTTATTCCAGGGTGCATCCAGCAGAAATATACCTACCAGACTTTTATCTTCATCTTCGGCATAGGTGTCAGGCAATGAAATGGTCAACCTTACATCATGTCCCAGGCTTTCGCCGGGTATCAGTTCATCCAACATGTAGCTTGTTGTAAAAGTCCAATCATAGGTGTTGTTATACCCCTTGAAATTTTCACCAAAAAGATTGTCGTCGATCATAATGTAATACGAACCGGAATTAATTCCTTTCGAGGATGTGATCGTGATCTGCGTGGTCCCATTCCCTGTCACATTATCAGAGGATGAGGAAAGAAGCTCATACAGGCCATCATCGACCTGGTATTCGATCTTGAATATTTTTATGAATCCCTCGTTAATGGTAACATTATTTTCGAAAGTCAGCACCAGGGAGGTCCCATTCTCAACCCAGAATGAATTGTCTGCCGGTGACAAACTTATTATCCTGTTATTCCATACACCTCCTTCATCCAGTTCCTGCGATAATTTTGCATCTTTATACCCTACTGCCCGAACAAGAATTTCATTCGCTCCGGGATTTGAGAATACATCAGCCTGCAAGACAATGCTATCCTTAAACACCCGGTAGAACGAAAAATGAACTTCCCTTCCATTGATCCAAACTTCATTGATATTCGCTGCCCAGGTACTGTCTTTCAAAAAGCTTATCCCAATAGCGTGATTGATATCATTTCGAGTAGAATCGGCAATTAATTTTGGAGGATTAAGCAAGGCATTGGCATTCGACTCGCTTAGCGGAACCTTGATCATGGATTGGGCAGAGGCAGTGGCCTTCATACAGAGAAAAAAAGAAAGTACAAGGAAGAGCATCACAAGCTTTTTCATGATTCTTTGATTTAGGTTTATTTTCTTCTTTAAGATCAATAAACGGGGAGGTACTGAACGCCTCATCCTCCCCGGCTATTCAATGGTTCAGTCTATATTAAGCAGCAAATGCTCTCTCAATACTTCACAATTTTACCTGTATACAGGGATTCAGAGCTTCTGATCATCAATACATATACTCCACTGTTCCATTCTGAAAGATCGATCCTGGTCGAGGTACCATTCATTTGTGAACTGAATACCTTCTGACCATTTACATTCATGATCTCAAGTGTTTGCTCTCCAGGGAAAGTGCTTTCGACCGTAAGCCTATCATTTGCAGGATTCGGATAAACATGGATCGCGGAATCATCTGAGAGTTCATCAACGATCCCGACAATCGTTTTAGTGACTGATCTTTCCGCACCCATTGCATCAACGATGGAAAACTTATATTCCCCGCTGCAAAGTTCTTCGATGATATTGCTTTCCAGTTCAACATCATCCACGTAATAGCTATAGGGAGGTACACCACCTTCCGCCATAAGTGTAACAGTAACATTACAGACCCCGCTGCCGGTCTCCTGTTTAAAGGTCATTTCAAAATAATCAAGGAGTTCAAAGTCTGACTCGAGGGCTCCCAGGTCAACACCTGTATAGGTATTTCCTTCATGGGGCCTGGGCTTTCCGTCCATATCTTTTGCCGGGGCATTATAGGTATCACCGTTCAATTCAAAGGATTCTGTCCCCCGATCCACACAAAGGCTGGATTGGTATAATTCAAAATTCTCTTCCTCTAAGTCGGGATCCCCTATAAAATTCGAATTTCCTTCCCAACCTCCTTTTATTAAATTGTAATGAGCATGAAGATTTGCCAATCCTGCTCCATTATAGAGTACGATCTGATTCTTGGTATTGCTGCTTGTCCAGACTATATTATTGAAAAAGATTACAGATCCACCATTCTGATATATACTTTTCCCGTCTCGT
This sequence comes from uncultured Bacteroidaceae bacterium, assembly GCA_964428945.1. Taxonomy (GTDB): domain Bacteria; phylum Bacteroidota; class Bacteroidia; order Bacteroidales; genus M55B112. The sequence continues at coordinate 3,741 of CAYSAH010000233.1, forward strand.
GATGCCTTATTGTTATAAACAGTATTATTCCTGCAAATGGCATCGTTTGTTCCCCAGAAGGCTATTCCACCTCCTGAACCAACCGAAGAGTTATCATAGATAAGGTTGTTGTATACATCCACCTCACTTTCCGGTACCGTGGAGATCAGGCGGATCCCTCCACCTGTAGTATGATCGTCAGGGGCTGAGCTTAAGACTTTGTTGCGGTATATCTCGTTATTCGCGATTCTCACATGCGGATCATATCCCGGGGGATCGAAACTCCACCATCCGATACCTCCTCCGTAAGAAACGCCTGACTGTGCATCGCAAACATTGTTAAAGATTTTGTTATGCTCAATTCTGAAATTAGAGCCCCCGAGACTGATTCCTCCTCCATTTGACCTATCAGTTGATGCTAAACTATTGTCTGAGACAATATTATTTCTGACAATAAATGTTCGATCATCCTGGGTAGATGCAGATATTCCTCCTCCAACAGCCCATCCAATTATTCCTTCAAAGGTCACATGGTTATTACAAATTATATTATGATCGATAATACCCCCTGAGAATAATGTGAACACCCCACCTCCTGAGTTTCCAGTTTCTTCCTTAATTCCATTACCTCCGGTAATCGTAAATCCTTTTAGTATGGATGTTGTGTCTTCCCCGGAGACCATCCTCACGACGGAGGCGGAATCAGGGATGAGTGGAAGACTCCCGTCAATAACGGTATTTGTAATATGAAACTCATCTGTTTCTATTGCGTAATGGCTCGCAACAGTAATGGCTTTTCCTTTGAAGTCGATATTTTCATAATAGATTCCGGGTGCTACCAGCACGGTATCATGATCAGCTGCTGCATCGATAGCAGCCTGTATCGAACTTTGCTCGGCCGGAACATTTATAACATGTTCGCTGTAATGTGCTGGTATCTCACCTTCAAAAGAAGACTCAAGGGCCCCCAGGTCAATTTTATGGTCTTCAGAGGCCAGGGAGCGCTTAATCCCAGTAAGATCCATGTTCGGAGCATAGAACCAATATCCGTTAAGGTAAAGCGAATCGACCCCGGCACCTGCACTTTTGCTACCCTCAAGTAGTGAAAACTCATCACTATCCAGTAAGGGATCGCTTTTGATATTTCCTCCTCCGGGATATCCTTCCTGAATCGCGTTGTAATATGCATGTATAACTCCATTATTCTTGGGGATCCAGTATGTCGGATCATCTTCACAGAACACTTCCACACACCCATCAACAGAAAGATCATTCCAGAAAATATTATTGAACAATAATAAGCGGGGACCTACGCTCCAGATACCGGCTCCCTGGACAGCCTGGTTTCCTACAATTGTGTTATTAAATACAGCAATAGCCGGGGTAGTCCATCCAGTTCCCAGATTATTTATATCCAGGACAAAGATCCCTCCACCAACACCTTGGGTAATATTATCAGCAATCACATTATTATAGATCAGGAAACTTGTTTCTTTCTCTATATATTCAGGAAACTCGTGTATTTCAACATAAATACCTCCACCCTGCATTTCTGCACCTGTTAATTCATTTTCAAAAATATAGTTGTTGCGGATAATCAAAGATTCAGACCAGAGACTGTCTGCCGGAATGAATATTCCTCCACCCAATGCTGCATTGTTCATTTTGCTTGTGACAATGTTCTTGAAGATCCTGTTGCCCTCTATAAGTGCATTACTCCCGGTATACGCCATCAGCATACCTCCTCCTAAACCATTTAAATTAGCAGTTACTTGATTGTTATATATTTCGTTATTCCTTATGATAGCGAAGCTATTTTTACCATCTCCGTAACCCCAAATACCGCCACCGTTGCAGTGAAAATCAACACTTTCTACTATGTTTCCAGTTATCTTGTTGTTTACAATCTTGCCGCCAGTCAAGAATAATCCTCCTCCACCAATGAAATAACTATCGATCCCATCAACATACATTTTCGTACCGCCTCCACCAGTAATCGTAAATCCATTCAATACTGAGGTAGAATCCTCTCCGGAAATCATATATACCACCGAAGCACTGTCGGGATCGGTCGCTCCGCTCCCATCGATAATTGTTTTCGAGACATGCGAAGTATCACCATCCGTAATTAAAAGACTTGCTACTGTGATCGCTTTGCCTTTGAAATTGATGTTTTCAAGGTAAGTACCTTCAGCAACCAGGACTGTGTCGCCGGTGACAGCTGTATTTATCGCAGCCTGGATGGTAGAATGGTCCGCAGGGACGTGGATAATCTGCGCGCTGAGGAGCGGAGTCATCAGCAGGATTGAAAGAATGCTTGTAATTTTTTTCATTGGGTTTGAATAAGTTATATGCTGAGAATTTATATTTCTCCAATTCACTCCTATAAATTTACGACCATGGAAAGGTCAATGTCTAACGGTATCGTGTCAAAATCTAACGTTATAGTGCCAAAATTAACAATCTCACCCCTGGCTCACTGAAATAAGTTCAGCGCAGGCTCGCTTCACTTTTTACTTGTACCCGGTTCCTGAGCCTGCTCTAGGATTCTGTTTACTTTTACCTTTTTACTTCCCTGACTTTCGCCTTTAATACTTCACCACCTTCTCCGTCATAACCCAGGCATTTGACCTTACCGTAATGAAATAGACTCCTTTGCTGAACGGGGAGAGGTCGATTTGCTTTGAGTTTCCATCCATTTCTTCTTTGTAGATCAGCTGTCCATTGAGGGAGTGGATTTCTAAGGAATAGCAATCTGGATTGTCTGTTTCGATGGTTA
>CAYSAH010000234.1:0-6498 GCA_964428945.1 uncultured Bacteroidaceae bacterium
TGTGGATTCCCGAAGAAATTGAAGTAGGTGATCCGGAAGATTTCATGGAACAACTGGTGGCACAAATCGAGAAAGTCGTTACAGAGCCCATTGCCATTTATGTAAATCCGACCTTTCTTCCCGAAGAGATTGCTGACAGGTATGATGAACTCTGGACAGATGAACGGATAGACAGGGTAGTAAATGCTTTGAAATCGAATAACGTAGCCCTTGAGATCAACAGCCGGCTTGAACTTCCAGGCAAAAGGATGATCGAAAAAGCCAAAGTGGCCGGGATCAAATTTGCAATGGGAACAAACAACACGAATTCTGAAAACCTGGGGCACCTTGAATGGGCAATTGGAATAGTTGAAGAGTTTAACCTGCAGCCCTCTGATATGTTTTTGCCGGGAAGCTAAGTTCCAGTATATCAGATCCCGAGTCCGCATTTATTCCAGGAATCGAAGTGTCGGATAAACTTTTTTGCTCACACGACAGGATTTAAAAAGTGTTTAGCGATTCCATATGTGATAAAAGTCACTGAACAAGGCCTGGAACTATTATAGGTTTACATAATAATTAAATTTCAAATTATTATGAAAAAAAACATGGGAACTGCTGATAGGATTATTCGGGTGATAATTGCTGCTATTGTTGCTGTACTTTACTTTACAAATGTTCTTAACGGAACATTAGGCATAGTTTTACTGGTATTAGCCGGCATATTTGTTTTAACTAGTTTAATCAGTTTCTGCCCGCTATACTTTCCATTCCGTTTAAGGACGAATAAGCTTAAATGAAATATTAAAGAAAGGGGGCTTGCGGATCTCCCTATTTACAGAGGTCCAGCAACTCCACTTTCCGGAAATCTATTGGATGCGACTCCGACTGAAGGGAGATATATCCCTCTTTCAGTGCCTCTCCATCAGCCATTGGAAATCCTTCGGGAACGCCAGTACCGTCGATGACCGGGTGAGTGTATGTCAAAACAGTATCGCCGTTTACGAGGTGGTGAATAATACTGTCTCCTAAAACAACGAATTCAACATTTACCCATTCTTCACCCCTGAAAGTTTCAGAGATTGAATTTGTACAATGCTGTGTGATCAGTTCCCCATTCATGTATACATGTGTACCAGGTGTACATAAATTCATCGTTGGTCTATCACCTTCTTCATGGCCCCCAAGAAACTGTCCCTCAATAGATACAGGAAATGATTGATCCTTTCCCATGCTGTTGGCAGATTGAGAATGGAGCATCGCCCCACTGTTTTTATATGCCCATTCTGCTCCGGGTTTTGCCTGTTCACCAACAAATCGATATTCAATACGAAGTTTATAATGGGAAAAATTTTCCTTATAGAAAATATGTCCGAACTGGTTGGTAAATTCATCATACTGATCATACCTTACTTTCAAAAGGCTATCTTCCACCCTGAAAGTATTTCCAAAATTATCATTCAGATCATAACCGGCGATCTTAATATCCCATCCATCCAGGTTTTCCCCGTTAAATAATTGTATCCATTGTTCTTCCTGTTGCTGGGGCTTTTTTGAATTGCATGCAGTAAGCACTGCAAGTGCCATGAGAAAAATAATCTGTTTCATGTTAAGAATGATTAATAATTCGTATTGTTTCAAAAAATCATACTACTTCAAAATTATGCGGGCAGATTGTCGAAGCAGAAATTTGCCAGCAGAACAGTGGTTTAACTAATGCGCCTTAGGAGAGCTTATCATGCCCAAATGTTCTCTTTTTCCGGAAATCCTTCTGTTGAACTGATAAAGCAATAAACCATCAAATTGACTCCTGCAAATTAACTATTTCAACTTTCGAAACGAAATATTTGGTATTAAAATGAATTATTAACGATACATAATTAGTTTTGTAAAAACCCTGTACTTCTTTTTCAACCTGAATTAATAATCCTATGGAACCACTTAAATCACTATTACCATTAGCAAAATGGATGCTTCGAATTACTGCAGCTCTTTTAATCTATTCCTTGTATTTCAAAATACTTCCAGAGGTCGACCTAACTTCTGTAAACTGGTTTATATCAGTGCTCCAGGTAGTTTTTGGAATTCTGCTTCTTGCAGGCGGATTTGGTAAGAAGTCAAAATTAACAGTTGTGGCAGGCTTATTAATCTTCATTCTCTCCGTTATTATGATGTTTCTTGGGGGAGTGGATCTTAACTCGGTGATAAGGCATATTGCACCAGCTTCCATTGGATTCTATTTTATGGCCTGTGGAAACAAAGGGTAAATTATTCCTGATAAGTTACTGATTTTTAATACATTTATTCAACAATTCAACAATTCAACAATTCAACAATTCAACAATTCAACAAATATAAAAACCCAACAATATGAAATTGAAAATAAAGTCTTTACTGGTGATATTCATTTCACTTGGCATTTTGATTTTGACATCCTGTAACAACTCTGAAGAAAAATTATCCCTGGAATTTGAAAAATATACATTAGATAATGGGTTGGACGTTATCCTTCACCAGGACTGGTCCGATCCGATTGTGGCAGTTGCTATACAGTATCATGTTGGCTCTAGCAGGGAAACCCCGGGAAAAACAGGATTTGCTCATCTCTTTGAGCATATGATGTTCCAGCAATCTGAAAATGTCGGACAGGATCAGTTTTTTAAAATGATACAACAATCTGGAGGAACACTGAATGGAGGAACCAATACCGATGGAACAGTATATTATGAAGTGGTGCCAAAAAATGCTGCCGAAATGGTGCTCTGGCTGGAGGCTGACAGGATGGGGTTTCTCACAAATACTGTAACGCAATCGGCCTTTGCAAATCAGCAAGACATCGTTCTTAACGAAAAGAGGCAACGGGTTGACAATAATCCCTATGGCCATAACAATTATGTGATCCATAAAAACTTGTTTCCTGATAGTCACCCATACAACTGGCAGGTAATAGGTGAAATGGAAGATCTTCTTAATGCAACGGTTGAAGATGCAAAGGCTTTTCACGATTCCTATTATGTTCCAAACAATGCTACAATCGTAATTGCAGGGGATTTTGAAAGCGCTGAGATGAAGGAGCTGGTAGAAAAGTATTTTGGGGAGATTCCCCCGGGAGAAAAAGTCAGGGACCTTGATCCAATCCCGGTAAAGCTCGATGAGACAATAAGGCTCTACCATGAAGATAATTTCGCGAAAACCCCTCTTCTAACAATGGTATGGCCAACAGTTGAACAATACCATCCAGATGCCTATGCTCTGGATTTCCTGGCGCAGATCCTCGGGAATGGTAAGAAGGCTCCTATGTATAAGGTCCTTGTAAAAGAAAAGCAGCTATGCTCCAGTGCTGGTGTTTACAACGATGCAATGGAACTTTGCGGCAAATTTACTGTTTCTATCCCTGGCAATGGAGGCACCAGTCTTACAGATGTTGAAACTGCAGTTTTTGAGGCTTTTCAAAAATTTGAAAATGAAGGCATTACTGATATTGACCTGGAAAAAATCAAAGCCGGATTAGAAACAAATTTCTATAATGGAATAAGTTCTGTTCTCGGTAAATCATTTCAACTGGCAAGATACAATGAATATGCAGGCAAGCCAGGATACATAATAAATGACATTGAAAGGATTAAAGCGGTTACAATCGGGGATATCGAAAGGGTTTACGAGAAGTATATCAAGGATCAAGCATTCGTATTAACCAGCTTTGTTCCAAAAGGTAGTTTGGAACTCTGTGCAAAGGACTGCTTAAAAGCCGAAATTGTTGAGGAAAATGCTAATAATTCTGTTAAGGTTGCAAAAATTTCTCAAACAGAAGAAGTATATGAGAAGACCCCTTCCTCCTTTGACCGGTCAGTAGTTCCGGTTCAGGGTCCGGATCCTGAACTGAATGTCCCGGAGGTTTGGAGGACAGAAATGAATAATGGTATGCGCCTTTTGGGTATAGAACATAATGAATTGCCATTGGTACAATATTCACTCGGAATTGAAGGGGGGCATTTGCTGGATCCAGCCGGAAAATCTGGTGTTGCCAATTTACTTGCAACTTTGCTTATGGAAGGAACTGCAAACAAGACCCCTGAAGAATTGGAAGAAGCCATTGACCTGCTGGGTGCAAGTGTCAGATTAAGTGCAGGCCTCGAATCTATAGATATCAATGTAAATTGCATTTCCCGAAACCTGGATAAAACCAATGAACTGATAAAGGAAATTCTTATTCAACCACGTTGGGATGAAGAGGAACTTGCTATCGCAAAGATGAAGGTGATCAACAACCTTAAGAGAAATGCAGCGAATCCAAACAATATTTCCTACCAGGCTTTCAATAATCTGCTATTTGGTAAGGGCAGTCTGCTTGCAACATCGGTTTCAGGTACTGTTGAGTCGGTTGAGATGATCACCATGGACGATCTTAAAGATTATTATAAAAATTACTTTTCTCCTTCTGTTGCTTCACTCATTGTTGTCGGAGATATTGATAAGGTATCTGCCGAAGCCTCATTTAAACCACTGTCTGATGCCTGGGAAGCAAAATTTGTTAAGGCTCCTGGCCAGGAGATAAATGCATCAACTGCTGCATCGAAGATTTATTTTGTTGATTTTCCGGGAGCCAAGCAATCTGTGATCAGGATCGGACACCTATATGAACCGGGAGATCATTATGAGAATTATGCTGCTATGATTGCAAATTATAAATTAGGCGGATCTTTCAACGGGGTACTGAATATGATACTTAGGGAGGAAAAAGGATTTACCTATGGAGCCCGTTCGGATTTTAGCCATAGCAAAACCTATGGAACATTTTCTGCAAGTTCAAGTGTCAGGTCGGATGCAACACTTGAATCTGTGAGCATCTTCAGGGATGAGATAAATAAATATCTGGAGGGAATCAGTAAAGAAGATATGGTGTTCACACGGGATGCTATGTTGAAATCAAATGCGCGGTATTACGAAACCCTTGGAGCGCTGCAGGGTATGCTGCAGGAGATCTACGATTATGATCTGCCCGATGATCATGTTTACAGGGAGGAGGAAATTCTTAAATCCATGACACCGGAACAGCACAGGGAGATATGTAAAAAGTACATTCACCCTGATAACATGTTCTATGTAGTGGTTGGAGATGCAGCATCTCAACTTGAACCACTTAAAAAGATCGGTCTTGGAGAACCGGAGCTGCTTAAGGTGGATTAATATAGAGTCAGGATCACCGGGACCGGCTGATCATTCAGCCTGAATTTTCTTGTATTTACTGTTGAGTTGCTGCATCCCAGTCATAATCGATATATTCCCAATTGATATCCTCTCCATGTACTTTTAACAGGAGGAAGCCCTCTTCCATTCTACCTATGGGTCCAGTCCACCATGCTGCTGAAACTGCCCCGCCGGTGATAAAATGGATGTTATTGACAAAGGTATCTTCCAGACGATGAAGATGCCCCTGCAGCACAAGTTTAAGGTTATGAGCGACGAAGAGGTCCAATACTTCCTTTGAATTCTCAACCACTAAACCCCTTGTGTTCGAGGCCATTGACCCTCCATTTATCTGGGCAAACGGGGTCAGCAGCGGAATATGGGTAACAATAACCAAAGGTGTTTTATGATCGGTCTGAGCGAGTTCCCTTATAAGCCATTGAATCTGCATTGAATCTATATATCCAATGTATTGTCTTTCTTCGGTATCTTCCACTGAATCAAGAATATAGAACCGCCAACCTTTGTGATCGAATTTATAAAACCTTTCTCCTATTTTCGATTCAAACATTTTATCACCATAAAGTTCATGATCGACTGAAACACCACTTTTCTCGTAAACTCCAAATTCCTCATGATTGCCCTGGGTATTGTATACCGGCATTTTAAAACCTTTCTCCTTTTCCAGGTAAAGGTCATAGAGTTCAAGTGCCTTTTCTTCGCTTGCTCCAAGCGCATCAGCTACCAGATCTCCACCGGTAATGACAAAATCCGGAGCCAATTGGTTGACCTTATCAATCGCCTGCTGGAAACCCTTATCAGCATTTTTACCATATTCAACATGAATATCCGTCAGAAATGCAAATGAAAAATCAGCTTCAGATGAACTGGAAACCTTACCAACCGATCCTTTACAGGAAGCCAGGATCAAGAATATTCCGAGCCAGGCATATTTTATGAAATATCTCATTTTTTGTAATTTAATAATTTATATATATCCATTCAAGGGAATGTAATTCAAGACTTTCTAATTCGTCCTCGCTTATTTCAATACTTCCGGGCTCTTCCCAATCCCTGTAAATGAGAAATATTTTACCTGCTGGTTCTAATTCCATTATCATCAAAGGTTGAAATAAAAATGCATTGCTCTGAATCAAATCTGTATTTAAAATCCCCGTCAATCTCCCTTCAGAATATACAAGGAGATATTCTACTTCTTCCTTTTGTAATTTTTCAATACGATCATACCTGATTTTAACTGCGGGCTCCTTCTGGTTTGAAATTACGAGACCGGCGAGTTCCTTATTCCATACAATGTAGTGAGCATTCCCA
>CAYSAH010000235.1:0-6489 GCA_964428945.1 uncultured Bacteroidaceae bacterium
GCATATGAAAAAATACACTGGAGCTATCCTTGCCATTCTGTTCCTGTTTTCATGTAACAGGAATGACAATATAACCATCAGGGGGAAGTATACTGCCGGGGCAGGTGAATATCTCCGCTTAGAGATGCTGAATATTGCACAAAGTCAGTTCATTGATTCCGTTAAAGTAAGCAAAAGCGGAAAGTTTCAATTCAGTTTTGAGCTTCGTCAGCCTGAGATCGTAACAATAAAGAACGCGCTGAACCAGTATATCAACCTTCTGGCTTTCCCTGGGGATGAGATAGGGATTGAGATTCATGAAGAGTCATTTTCTTCAGGTTACAGTGTCAAAGGTTCAGAAGAATCTGAAAAGATCCGTATGCTGGTTGAAAAAGTTGAAGAGACAAGAACAAAGCTGGACTCAATATCCAATGCGATTGAAAAGCTGGAAGATATGGAGGGCCCGGAGGCAGATGTCCTGGTATCTTCCTATGAGCAGATCTACCTGAAACAAAAGAGAAATAACATCAGGTTCCTTGTAGAGAATTTGAATTCACTGGCCAGCGTTTATGCATTATACCAGCGTATTTCGCCCGATGTTTATATATTCAACGGCATTAGGGATCTTCAGTACTTCAAAATCGTTGCGGACTCGCTGAAGGTAAAATATCCCAATTCAACACTCACTATTTCACTTGTTAATGACGTGGAGAACAGGATCACTGAATACAATAACATTCAAAAAATGAGCATACTGTCGGAAACCAATAGCATTGAAACCGGCAATATAAACCTTGTTATTGCTGATCCTGACGGAAAAGAAGTGAGCCTTTCCTCCCTGAAGGGAAAGGTTGTGCTCCTGAATTTCTGGGGCTCCTGGCACAGGGAAAGCAGGGATGCAGGCAATGCGCTCAAAAGCATTTACAATAAATACCATTCGAGGGGATTCGAGATCTATTCAGTAGCCCTCGATAAGGACAGGAATACCTGGAGGGCTGCCATTGATTTTGAAGAATATCCCTGGATAAATGTTTCAGAATTAACGTATCCCTATTCCTATGCGGCCACCATTTATAACGTTACTTCCCTTCCCACCTCCTTCCTTATCGACCGTGAAGGAAATATAGTGGGAAAAGACATTTCAGGACCGGTACTTGCCACCTGGCTGGATAATCTCCTGTAATGAAGATGGAAAAAGCCCGCAATAAAATATATTTCGCCTCGGACCTTCACCTGGGGATGCATCCACGGGAGACAAGCCGGGAACGTGAACAGATCTTCATCAGGTGGCTAAAGAGCGTTGAGGATGAAATGAGTGAATTATGGCTGCTGGGGGATGTTTTCGACTACTGGTTTGAATACAGGAAGGTTGTTCCAAGGGGGTTTACCCGCTTCATCGGAAAACTGGCGGATCTTTCTGACAAAGGAATTCCCATACATATATTTACAGGGAATCACGATGTATGGCTCTTCGATTATCTTCCCGGTGAAGTAGGGGCAATCATCCATTATGATCCGCTGATCATCGAAAGAGGTACCAAAAAATTTCATCTTTCACATGGTGACGGACTTACAACTCAGGACAAGGGTTATCTTTTGCTGAAATCAATTTTCAGAAGCAAATTCCTCCAATGGTGCTATGCCAGGTTACACCCAAACGGATCAACAGCCTTCGCACAATGGTGGTCGAAAAAGAGCCGCTACGGAAAAGATTTGGCATTACCCTACAAAGGCGATGATGAGGAAGAACAGATCATTTTTGCCAGGAAAATGCAAAGGGAAAATCCGGACATCGATTTTTTTATCTTCGGGCACAGGCACATCCCATACGATGTTGAAATTGCTCCAGGGAAACACGCAATCTGCCTCGGCGACTGGATTGAAAACTTCAGTTACGGTGTTTTCGACGGAGAAACTTTTTGCCTGGAGCGCTTTGACAGGTGATCTGGTATTGAAATTGCACCTAACCTGCGCTATTGCTTAATTATTTTATGAATTGCATCATTCTCAATTCTGATAAAATAAATTCCGTTTTTTAAACGTGACAGGTCAATTTCATTGGATCCCTCCGGCAGGAACCCGGATAACAGTACCTTCCCGCAAATATCAATAATATCAAAATCCGATGGCTTTTTGATATTGCTTATAGTGATGGTACGCTTAGCAGGATTTGGATAAAGCAGGTCTGATTGTGAAAGAAATTCCCTGATTTCTGTTGGCCTTATATCAATTAATAATATTGAAGAATCACTTTTACACCCGATAGAATTGTTAGCAACAACAGCGAGCGGACCTGTGCCGGCAGATGACCATTGGACTTCCACGGAGTTATTTGACGGGGATGAAATCAAATTCCCGTTTTTAATTACCCATGTATATACCAGGTCATTATTGTTTGGGACTGAATAAGTAGCTACCTGGAATGCTTCTACCTTATTCAGCCCGAGAATGTCAAAAGAATCCGGTTTTTGTCTGACGGTTAATTTCATTTCATAGATGCTGTCACAACCATTGATGGTTAAAAGAGAGTCATAATAGCTTCCTGTTTTTGACAAACGCTTTCCATGCCAATCCAGGGTATCACTGGCACAGATCGCTACATTTTCAGGGAAGAAAAAGTAGGTGACATTCAGGTCGAGTTGATAGATACTGTCTTCTCCATTTATTGTGGGATATTTCGCATAATACCTTCCAGTATTTGTGTAATCATTCCCCTGCCAGGAATATACTTCATTTTTACACATAGAATATGATTCCTTAAAATAGTAAGCGATGTTTGTTGAAACAGTATCCCTGACAAGGTGCACTGGACTAAATGCTTCAACATATCGCCACTGGTTGTCACTGTTGTCCTGCCAGAATATCTGACCGGTCCTGCTTACACCTGTGTTGTCTGAAGTATTGATCTCAAACATCATGTTTTCCCCGTCAAATAAGCCACCCTGATCCAGCAGGCTTATTGGCAAACTGACTTCAAGTACCCATCCCTCTGAATCGGACACAACTGCATACTGTGCATCAGGATAAATATCAAAGCTTTCTACCACCGGTGGTGATCCGTCCATAGTATGGGTGGTTTCACTGCGTGGCCATCTCAGCTGACTGGTACTGGCATCATAAGCGACTTCGGTTCCTGTCACTGAACTGCCGGACATATGAAAATATGCTTCAATACAGTCATTATTGTAGGACGTTTCACTGTCATTGTTTGGAGTAGCATCTTTCACCTGGACCGCGAGATAAAGATTATTGTCATCCCACAACAACTGGAACTGACTGTTTACATCAAAGGTTGTGCTGGCGTCTGTAAAGGCAAGCTGTGCTATCCATTCATCTGCCTGCCAGGGATCATTTGCATCGATGATACCATCAATAGTGGGTTTGATCTCCGGAGTATACAATACTTCAAGCTGACCATAAGCCATTATACTTATGACCTGACATATTAAAAAGATACTTAGCCTGGTGATATTAATTTTCATTGTATTGGGGTTTAAAAATCTAAGTTACAATTATCAATTTAATTACACAAACCTTTTCAGTCATCAGTGAGCAGTGAATGGCATGTCTCAAAAACCGGGCCTGATCGGTTCACCTGTATGGCTCCCTTTTATCCTAATTGTGATTCCCTGTTTAAAAGCCATTTAACTGAATAAGTAGGCTAATCAGGATAGGGTTCAATAACATAATATTTCTTCAATGATGAAAAATAATTGAATTGCGTTGCTTTAACATGATTTAAGATATTAAACCTGGTTCAAAACAGGCTACAAAAGGTTGGATTCTCAATACCTTTTACACAAAAAAGCCGGTCCATTTCTGAACCGGCTTTTCCAAAAATCATGATCTGATGTACTAGAAAATACTAAATGCTACGGTTAATCCGGCCATAACAACAGAAATCATTGTCATCAGTTTTATAAGAATATTCAGCGATGGTCCGGAAGTATCCTTGAAAGGATCACCAACGGTATCTCCAACAACGGCAGCTTTATGAGAATCGCTTCCTTTTCCGCCATAGTTTCCTTTTTCAATGAATTTCTTGGCATTGTCCCATGCACCACCTGCATTGTTCATAAACACTGCAAGTGTGAATCCGGAGGTAAGTCCGCCGACCAGCAATCCAACCACACCTGCAACACCGAGCAGTACCCCGATACTAATGGGAACGATAATGGCGAGGAGGGAAGGAAGTATCATTTCTCGCTGCGCTCCCTTGGTGGAGATTGCAACACATTTCGCATATTCAGGGACTTGTTCTCCCTTCATGATGCCGGGCATTTCGCGGAACTGGCGTCTGACTTCATCCACCATAGCACCTGCAGCACGTCCGACAGCCTTCATTGTAAGAGCGCTGAAAAGGAAAGCCATCATTGCGCCGATAAAGATACCGCCAAGCAGCATAGGGTTGAATAGTGAAAGATCATAAGCTGTTACAAAGTCCTTGATATTGGCCTGTTCCAGCTGAACGGCAATCTGACCAGCTTCAACAACAGGCTGAACATCTCCTTTAAAAAATACTGTATCGCCCACTGTAAAAATTCCATCCGTTGCCTTGTCGGCCATCTTGCCAAGCCAAAGCTTAACTTCTTCCATGTAAGCAGCCAGAAGTGCCATAGCAGTAAGCGCAGCTGAGCCAATGGCAAATCCTTTCCCTGTGGCAGCTGTTGTATTACCAAGCATATCAAGTGCATCGGTACGCTCCCTTACTTCATGAGGAAGTTCTGACATTTCTGCATTTCCGCCTGCATTGTCAGCAATCGGTCCGAAGGCATCAGTTGCAAGTGTGATACCCAGTGTTGATAGCATCCCCACAGCAGCAAAACCAATACCATATACACCATGTGCAAAGTCGGTGAAACCACCGGCAAATCCATAGGCAGCAATGATGCCCATAACAATCGTGATAACAGGCAGCCAGGTTGAGACCATACCGACAGCAAGACCATCGATAATGGTTGTGGCTGTACCTCCCTGGGTTTGTTTTGCAATTCCCTTGGTTGGTTTATATTCATCGGAAGTAAAATATTCTGTTCCCTGTCCGATCACAACACCGGCAATAAGTCCGGAAACAACAGCACCAAAGATCCCCCAGGTGATCCATCCGGCTGCAGCCATACCTGCGATCGCAATAAGGATCAACAGGGAGCTTCCGCCTGTACCCAGGAGAAGTGCATTGAGCAAGTTCTTCTGTGTTGCAGATTCCTTGGTTCTTACCATAAAAATTCCAACGATGGAAAGGATAATACCAACAGCAGCTACCATCATCGGCGCAAGAACCGCGGTCTGCTGGGTGATCCCTTCAAAATTCCCTATCAGAGGAAGGGCAGCTCCAAGCGCCGCAGTAGCAAGAATTGAACCTGCATAAGATTCATAAAGGTCGGCTCCCATACCGGCAACATCACCAACGTTATCGCCAACATTATCAGCAATAGTAGCGGGGTTACGGGGATCATCCTCAGGAATACCGGCTTCAACCTTACCTACCAGGTCAGCGCCAACATCAGCAGCTTTTGTATAAATTCCACCCCCAACACGGGCAAACAATGCCTGGGTTGAAGCACCCATACCGAAGGTTAACATCGTGGCTGTGATCTCAACAAGTTTTTCATGCTCGGTTGTTCCCTGGCGAACAAAGGTCAGACCAAGAAAATGTGTGCCGTGCTGCATGTTCTCAGGAGTGAATATTAATTTATCAAGCAAATAGAACCAGCCTGAAATGTCCAATAAAGCAAATCCAACAACAACCAGACCCATTACAGCGCCGCTTCTGAATGCAACCTTCAAACCCCTGTTTAAAGATTCTGAAGCACCCTGAGCCGTTCTGGCAGAAGCGAAAGTAGCTGTTTTCATTCCAAGGAAACCGCATAATCCGGAGAAGAAACCACCGGTGAGAAATGCTATGGGAACAAAGGGATTCTGAACTCCCATGTAAGCAAGTACCCCCAAAAGTACCAGCATCACCAAAAAAACAAGGGCTACAACCTTGTATTGACGACGAAGGTAAGCCATCGCTCCTTCTCGAACATACTGTGCAATCTCTTTCATTCTTGGGGTTCCCTCAGAACTTTTCATCATGTTCTTGAAGAAGTAGAATGCAAATACCAGCGCAATTACTGCGGTTAATGGCACAATCCAGAACAATCCATAGATATCATTCATAATTTATCAGGTTTAGTTACAAAAACTTGAATTCATTGTTCAAAAGTAGGCCGGAATACCCGACTACTAAACAATACATTCGTTTTTTCGAAGCTGCAAAGTTATGCAATTTGTTTTTAGAATCTAAATAAATAAATGTTGCAGAACATGAATTTTTCCGGTGCCAAATATTCGGCTTAAAAAGGAATTGAATGACTTTAACACTTCATACAATTCCGGGAGCATTTATAAAAATATGAGGCCCTCTCAATCTTCGGTCTGCTGCTATTTATCATTTGCTAACTTTGTTCTTTTAAAAAAATATATGATATTATTCCCTCATATTCCAAAAACTGCAGGTACCACCCT
>CAYSAH010000236.1:0-6483 GCA_964428945.1 uncultured Bacteroidaceae bacterium
GGTACTGAAAGTTCGATATTGATTTTCTGGTCCAGGTTTATATAGGATTTCAATTGAAAATCAGCATTCCTGAGATCCATATCAGCATTGCGCAATGATTTCTGGGCATTTAGAACAGATAACCTTATCCGCGAATAATCATTCTCTGAAATGGCTCCCAGTTTCCTTCTTACTTCTGCAATTTCGAGGTTATCCTGGCTGTTCTTCAGGTTGCTTTTGGCAAGATTATAATTGGTTTGAATACGCAGGTATGAGAAGAAAAAAGATGTTGCCTCATGTGCAATTTCCTCGATGGTTTCAAGGTAATCCTTTTTCGATTGTTCGTAGAAAAGGGGTTCTGTTTTTTTATACCATTTCGCCCAGTTATATGAAAACACCGGCTGATAGAATCCAATATAGAAAGGACTTCCCGAGTATTCCGTTAACCCGGAGATCAGGTTATTTATTCCATAGGCCGAAGAAGCGGCATAGATGGAAGTATTGGTTTGTGCAATGGTCTGGTTAAGAGCAAGATTTGCTGAGGATGAGAATTGTGTTATCCTCTGAAATACAATACTTCCGTCGGGTTGTGTGATCGGGCTGTTTGTGTTTTCAAATTTTGGAAGATCACCTGTGAGAACCAGTTGCGGACGAAACATGGTGAGGTAATTTTTTCTTCTCCAGTAAGTATTCACATCCCTGTTCTGGGCATATTTGACTGCTGATGACTGGCTAACAGCCAGGTCGACCACATTGCGAAGGCTCAATTCGACCCGTGTGCTGTCATTATTCTGGCTCTTCGCGGGAATACTGATGCATAAGAATAAAGACAGGAAAACAAGAAGAAATGAAAATTTCATTTGAAATTGAATTAATTAATATCAACCTGGTCCCTGTTGCGGAACAGGGAGACGTCTGAGATGATCAACTGGTCGCCCGGCTCCACCCCTGAGAGGATCTCAAGGTATTCATCACCCAGCAATCCGGTCGCTATTGGATGTCGTACAGCCACGTTCCCTTCAACTGTGTAAATGTCGAAATTTGAATTACGCTGAAGTGCAGGGCCGCTGTGAACCCGCATAACACTGTCCACCCGGTCGATTACAACCTTCATGGGGAGGGTCATATTGGGCCTCAGTTTCCAGTGATTGCTCTGTACAAGGTATACATCAAATTCAATCTTTTTGTCCTTTATAGCTGGACTAACTGTACCGATCTGTCCCTGCAATTCTTCTTCGGCCAGTTGCACGATCACCTCTTTTCCGGTCCGGATGAATTCTGAAAGCTTATCGTCTGCCGTTGCACGGATCTTAAAATTCGACAGGTTCGACATGGTAATCAGCAACTGGTCTTTATTCACTTTTTCTCCCTGCTGACCGTTCAATGACAGTATTATTCCTGAGGAAGGGGCCCTGATAATCATTTTCTTTAAAAGGTCTTCCTGGTATTCCAGCTCTTTTTCCTGGATGGAAATCTGAAGTTTAAGTCCGTCATCTTCGGTTTCAAGTTGCTTCAGGCGAATACTGTTCCTTGCAGTAAGCGTTTCAAGGTCCTTTTCTGCGAGGACAAGTTCCTGTTTTGTCTTCTCGAATTTCGCAGGTGATATACCTCCCACTTCAAGTAGCTGCTCCTGGTCGGCAAGTTCAGATTTAATTGAGGCGATTGTTAACTTACGCACCTCAACATTGTAATCCAGGTCAACTTTTATACTCCTTGCATTCAACTCATTTTTGGTCAGGGCATTGCGCTTTACCTCGAGCTGGTCTTCAATTTTTTCAATCTCCTGCTGAATAGGAGTCGGATCCATAATGATCATTGCTTCACCGGGTTCAACGGTGCTGCCTACATCGTTTACAATTCTTGTTATAATGCTTGATGCCGGACTCAGGATCAGAACTTCGCTTTCCGGTTCAACATTACCTTCTGCCGGGATTGTGGAAATTACAGATCCTATTTCAACAGCTGATATTTGTATATCGCCCGATTTTTTTTTACCGGCGGGAATGAATTTCAATAAAAATATTATAGCAACGGTGATAACCGTTATAGCAGATAAGAATAAAACTACTTTTTTCACTAAACTAAATTTAGAGTTTGCAAGAAAGTGTCGGGACGATCTTACAGAAGGTTTTTAATTGCTTAGTTAATTATAAAATGGAACGCACAAATGTAAACAATATTATAGTCTTCCTGGATTTTTTGATGTGCAATTATGATCCTTGCAGGCTATACAAGGTAATCCAATGCCTTTTCATCTGAAACTGTCACATCTCCCGCTGCCTTGAAAGTGCAGACCTTACCGGGTTAAAGATTCTTTGCAGCAGGCGCATTTTATCAGTAAGGATCTCAGCCTGGCCCCTCATGTTCTGACTAAACCCGATCTCGACGCCGTAATAGGTAGTCAATCCATCCGGAAGAGTAACTTCAACCGTGTAATGGTTGTCCTGGGGTACCTTGGAAACATTGCTCACCAATCCCTTTACCATTCCGTATTCGAGGTAGGGGAAATTTTCAAACCTTATATTTACCTGCTGCCCCTCCCTGACCTCGCCGGATCCTTTTAACGGAAGTTCGATCTTACCAAGCAATTTGTCTGAATCCCGGGGGATGATCGTCATCACCTTCTCCCCGGCTTTTACGTTTTGGTTTTCGCTCCAGAACCTGTTAAAAGTAACCTGTCCGTTTATCGGTGCCACGATCAGGTACTGTTTTTCCCATGAAGCTATCGATGCTTTCAACCTGTTATGGGTCTCTTCAAGCGAGGAAAAGAGCAGTGTTGTTTGTTCCTGTTTCTTTAATTCCATTTCGAGGATTTGTTCCCTGATTCCTGCTATTTTTATATCGTTTTCGGATTTCAGGCTAAGGATACCCTGCCAGTTTGCTCTTTTTGTGAGCATTATGGCTTTTGTATTCTCATAATTGGATTCTGCAACGACCCCCTGCAGGAAAAGTGTGGAGTCGCGCTGGTACTGCTTTTCAGAAAGCTCATACTCTTCCTTCATTATGGATGCGCGGGTATCCAGGTTTTGGGAATAGACTTTATACTGCTCATCCTCCTGATGCAGGAGTTCAATTTTTCTCTGGTGATAATTCAATTCAAGAAATTCGTTGTAGTCCCTGAATATCTTATAAAACGCAGCATAATCGGACTGGATCATTCCCAGGTCTGCATTTCCGTTTACGGGGAGTTTCAGATCAGGAAGTACCTGGGAAGGAAGATGAAGTTTTATAAGTTGCTTTTTCAGGCTGATGACATCGGCATAATCGGCAGGGTTTTCAATGACAGCAAGAACCTGGTCTGTTTCAACCTGTTCATTATCTGATACGAGCAATTCTTCGATCTTGCCGTCGGTCCGGGCTTCAATTTCGGCAGGTGGTTGCAGGGAAGTAAGGGAAATATCAGCCTTTTTGACATCCGGAATCTTAAAAATCCATGCCCCGGCAAGCAACAGGATTACAACAAGAAATAACATGAGGATGCCGTTCCTGGTAAGCCATCCGGGAACTTTTCCAAGGATATCTTCCACCTCCTCACTTCTGAGTTCAACTTTCCGATTTTCTTCTGTCATGATATTTGTTTGATAATGAGCTAATATAGAAAAAAATCAAATTGAGTTCCAAAGAGTAATTAACAGCGGAACCTTAAGTTGCCCAGGTCCGGATTTCAATCCGCTCAAAATTTCTGAAAATCATGCTAATCCATGCCCTGGATTAGCAAAGCAGGAAGTATGATGCATGAAGCAGATGCTCCGGCTTTCCGGAATATCCAGGTAATACCAAAGACAAGCCTCATTGAAGTAATCCGGGCCGGCGATCAGGCGTCAATTCTGGCATACTTGGCATGCTTCTCAATAAACTCGCGTCTCGGAGGAACCTCATCCCCCATGAGCATTGAGAAGATACGGTCTGCCTCTGCTCCTGAATCGATGGTTACCTGGCGAAGCGTGCGGTTCTCGGGGTTCATGGTTGTATCCCAGAGCTGTTCGGCATTCATTTCACCAAGACCTTTGTAACGCTGAATGTGAATTCCTGCTTCTCCTCCGAATTCCTGGACAATTGCAGCACGTTCATCTTCGGTCCAGCAATACCTTTCCTGTTTTCCTTTCTTTATAAGGTAGAGAGGAGGTGCGGCAATATAGAGGTGGCCGTTCTGGATCATTTCGTTCATATACCTGAAGAAGAAGGTCATGATCAGGGTGTCGATGTGCGAGCCATCGACGTCAGCATCCGTCATTATGATCACCTTGTGATACCTGAGTCCTGTAAGGTCCAGTTCCTTGCTGTCGTTTACCGTACCGATCTTCACGCCCAGCGCCGTGAATATATTCCTGATCTCCTCATTTTCGAAGATCTTATGCACCATGGCCTTTTCAACATTGAGGATTTTTCCCCTCAGGGGCATAATTGCCTGGAAATTCCTGTCACGACCCTGTTTTGCTGTTCCACCAGCAGAATCGCCCTCAACGAGGAAGATTTCGGTAAGGGCAGGATCCTTTTCAGAGCAATCGGCTAGTTTTCCAGGCAGACCGGCTCCGGAAAGGACGTTCTTTCTTTGTACAAGTTCACGGGCCTTTCGTGCAGCATGACGGGCCTGGGCGGCAAGAATGACCTTGGATACGATCATCCGGGCATCCCTTGGATTCTCTTCCAGGTAATTGGCCAGTTCACCGCTTACGGCCTGGTCAACCACTCCCATAATGTCGGAGTTCCCCAGTTTTGTTTTGGTTTGTCCTTCGAATTGTGGTTCAGCGACCTTTACCGATATAATTGCTGTAAGCCCTTCCCTGAAATCGTCACCATTGATTTCAAACTTTAGTTTCGACAGCATACCGGATTTTTCCGCATAGCTTTTAAGTGTACGCGTAAGTCCGCGGCGGAACCCTGAAAGATGTGTACCTCCTTCAATGGTATTGATATTGTTCACGTAGGAATGTACGTTCTCCGAGAATGAAGTATTGTATTGAAGTGCCAGTTCAACAGGTACATCACTTTTAACTGTGTCGATATGGATAATTTCTTCCGTAAGCTTCTCACGCGTTGCATCAAGAAAGCGCACAAATTCCTTCAATCCCTCTTCAGAATAAAAATTATCGGACCTGTAATGGCTTTCTCCGTTTTCCTCGCCTTTTCCGTTTCCGTTTCCGTTTCCGTTTTCCTCCATTTCGCGTTTGTCGGTGATCGAAAGCCTGATCCCCTTATTCAGGAAGGAAAGTTCACGCAGCCTTGAAGCCAGTATTTCGTATTTATACTCCATTACTGTAAATATCTGGTTGTCGGGCTTAAAAGTGATGATCGTCCCTGAGCGGTCGGTGGTTCCGACTTCTTTTACAGGTGCCTGGGGAACTCCCCTTTTGTAGTTCTGCTCATAGATTATCCCGTCCCTGTGTATTTCTGCCCTCAGGTCCTCGGAAAGTGCATTCACACATGACACGCCAACACCGTGAAGACCACCGGAAACCTTGTAGGAATCCTTGTTGAATTTCCCTCCGGCATGCAGCACCGTCATAACCACTTCAAGTGCAGAACGATTCTCCTTCTCGTGGAGGTCAACGGGAATACCGCGGCCATCGTCCTCAACAGTAACTGATCCGTCTTCATTTATTATAACGATAATATTTGAACAGTGCCCTGCAAGGGCTTCGTCAATCGAATTATCAACGACTTCATACACAAGATGGTGCAATCCTTTTTCACTTGTATCTCCGATATACATCGAGGGCCGTTTACGCACCGCTTCCAGGCCTTCAAGTACCTGAATACTGTCTGCTGAATATCCGTTTGGAATCTTACCGCTCAAATTCTCCTTTTTGTTTTCCATTTTGGAATTATTTCCTTTTTTTTATTAAACAATATAAAACTCTTTCAACATGTCATATGCCGACGAAAACTTTCTTTTAATCATTAAAATTTTAAGTAATTCTGTGATTTCCCGATTAACCTGTCAGCCATAAAATCACACCACATTATAGCAGGATTTTTATTAACTTTCAACTTCTTGTATACCAACCCTTTATAAGTCAATGATCTCTTCTGTTTTGATTCTTTCAAAAGTAGTAAAAAATGATGAGAAATCCATGTTTAAAAGTGCTGAATATCAGCGAAGTTATTAACAGAAATGTGTTTGAAAATTCATCAGTTCTTCGTCCCTAATTCAGGCTTTTGGGAGCCTTCCCTGATGTCCCTCCTGCTCAACTTTCTGTTATGCTGGTCGAGGCTGTAGGCTGTAGGCTGTAGGCTGTAGACTGTAGACTGTAGGCTGTAGGCTGTAGGCTGTAGGCTGTAGGCTGTAGGCTTTACGCTATACGCTATACGCTTTACGCTTTACGCTCTACGCTTTACGCTGTAAGTTTGCATCCCGGTCCTCCATGCCCAGAGCCCTGTGCCCAACACTTTGTGCTCCTTTGTGCTCCTTTGTGCTCCTTTGTGTAACAGCTATTATACAGAGATCTTAAATGAGCAGCAAGCTGCGGTTTTTTTTGTCCACAGATGGACACAAATGGACAC
>CAYSAH010000237.1:0-6477 GCA_964428945.1 uncultured Bacteroidaceae bacterium
AATAAATTAAGTTTTACGTAAATACAGCGCTTCAGGAAATAAAAAATTTTTATCTTAGAGTGAAATTTGCAGTTTAATGGACAGGTTAGAGTTTCAGTCATCATCCAAGACCCCATATGTCCTGCTTGACCCCGCTGGTAAAATGAAATTCAGAGGGAGATCAATTCCAGAAGATGTGTCCATTTTTTATGAAGATATCCTTGGCTGGATCAGGGGATATAGTGAAAAGCCAGCCGCATATACAGAGATTGATGTTGAAATGGAATACCTGAACAGCGGAACATCAAAGTATATGCTCAAGATACTGAAACTTATAAAGGAAATTGATAACAATGGCTTTGATCTCAAAATAAACTGGATCTATGAAGAGGGAGATGATGACATCCTTGAAAGAGGGGAGTACTATGCCTCCATACTTGACCTAAAGATAAGCTTTATTGAATTGGAGTAATCTTCTTCTTTTCTATTGCTTGTTTAGTTTTAACAACTCACCGAAGTTTTCCCAAAATTTAGTATGAAATTCATATGATTCTGTTTCCCTTACATATGAATTAAAATTTATAATACTGTCTGCATTTACATTTTGCTTTGAAAAATCCTTATAGAGCCCGGTTTTTTCAGGATGAAACTGCACTGCCAGGACAGAAGGATATTTTTCATGTACAAGCACTTCTGTAATCGTTCCATCCATTGACCATCCTATTGGAACAAGACCCTTCCCAAGGGTTTTTACTGCCTGGTGATGGCTGCTCAGGACCTGGGGGAAATAATCCTTCTTTAATCCAAGTGCTTTTGCAAGACTGCTTTTTTTATCAGTCATTAATGGATGAAAATGATAACTGGTAAAATAAATACTATCCGAAGGATCGTCGAAATAATAATTTCTATGCAGGTGGCCCGGATCTGAAATCGCTGCCTCCCGCGTTGAGTGAGCATATAATTCTGTTGGTATATCCTGGTAAAGCGTCCCCCCGGTTGCAACATTCATGGTCTGCATCCCAAGGCATATGGCAAGGATAACATAATTCTCGTCGGAATCGAGCAGGGGCAATTGCGCAGGATTCCTGGATGAGCCAAGCAGATTGTACATGGCGGAAATCTCCATATAATGTCTCCAGGGATCAGTAACTTCAGTGAGAAGGTTCATTGATTCGCCATAGAGTGAGGGAGGCATATCCGGTCCTCCCATGAAAACTGCTCCAACAGATAAATTAAAGAGCTCCACAAATATATCAGTATAGCAGTTTTGCATATAAAGATCCTTTGGATCTGCTTCCACACTTATTTCCCAAAGCGAAAAAGGCAGGTCTTCGTTCCCCGGTTCACTAAGAAATAATTCACTTCTGCTGTAATCGTAACTTTCCCTTTTATGGTAAACACCAAGAAAATGAAATTGATCCGGATTTTCAACCCTGATCACCTCCCTGAAAATGAAATCGATCGATTTTATGTTTTCAACAGTAGGGTGGAACAGCAGCACTGTATCGGACTGGGAAAAAAGTCGATTCGGAAGAAGGAGAACTGCAGGCAGAAAAATAATTAAGCTGTAAATCTTTCTCATAGCAGCTCAGATATCAGTTCACATTATTATTCGTAAGGATCATTTTAACAATGAGGCAAGTTTGTCAGTCAACATATTGATATTGTCTCTTGTTTCTTCGTCGAAATCCTTGAATTTAACTTCACCACGGCTTACTAACTGGAGAAAATTTGATGCCATAACCGCCCTTGAATGGTTATTATCCTTAAGGTATTCTGAATTGTTCGTAGTAATTCCTTCCCTTACATGCACGATGTGTTTTTTAAAGTCTATCGTTGAGAACAAATCCTCTGCATCAAGAAAATCTCTTAGGAACAGAAGCTGTTTATGTGCCAGGTCAACATTATTGTCAAAAATCTCTTTCCTGAGTTTGTTATACATGAATTTCTCTTCGTCGTTTCCAAAATTCAGTGCAATATATTCCAGTCCCCAGCCGATAAGGATATTGATGATCATTGGCATACTTGAGGTACCTGAGGCGGGAAGAAAATAGTACTCTTTTTTATTGTATCCGGAAAGCAACAAAATGGCTTTAAGGAAGTAATATGTTGCCAGGTCCTTTACAACAATGTTGTTAAATGATTTTATGATATCCTGTTGATTCAGCCTTGCTCCCATCATGGCATACACTGGTGAAAGAGTATCTGCAGTGGCTGATTTTAGTGAGCGTGCATTCAGAACGATGGTCTCACTTTTCATGTCATCCTCAACCGCCCGTTGAACAGCAATTACCCTGTATAATTTATTTACATCTATAAGATGCGGGGAGTGGGTGGAGTAAATGATCTGCATGTGCTCCTTTATATCGTCGAAAACCTTAAGTACATCTTCCTGTGCACGGGCATGCAAACTTACCCCTGGTTCATCAATAAGTAATATCTTGTTCTGACGGCTTTTATCCAGTGCAGTTGCTTTCAGCTCCATAAAGAAGGAGAGGAACCATCGAACGCCCCGGCTTCTTTGTTTGGGATAAAGCCTTTCGGATTCATCCTTGATCCAGAATTCGATAAATGGTTTACCGCTCTTTGCACCTTGGGAATGATCGTAATTTGCAAGTTCAAAATTGATCTTGATCTTGTTGTTCTTTCCAACGTTTTGTTGCCAGAAATCCTGAAAATTGAGGGTGAGTTCGCCATTCAGGTTCTCAATTTTTTGTTTCAGAATTCTGCTTGAGGGTTGCTGAAAGAAGGAGTAATCCAGTCCGGTTATAGTAAGAAAATTGATAGCAGCCTTATATCCTTCAGCGGAGGTGTTTCCTAAAACTATGTCTTCAAGATCAATCCGGTTGGGCAGGAGGGAACTAAAGTCCTCAAACATTTCAAAATCAGGGGAAAATTTAAAGATTGCCTCTCCCAACTGCGTTGGCCCAAATAAATCTTCTTTTTTGCTGATTTCTTCCCTGGACTTCTTCAGGGCATCCTCATATTTCTCTCCTTCGAAAAACTTTTCAGCAGCGAGCAGCAAAATGTCATAATTCTTCCTGCTTTCTTCCAGGTCATCTTTAGCAATTTCGAGTTCAGTATTATACTGTTCAAGGGTAGCCTGAGCGGCCCGGATCTCTTTCTCAGAAGGATACAGTCCGATCAGATTAGAGAATTTCGAAATTTTTTCCCGTATCTCCGCCAATTCATTTTTTCGTGTAAGAATTTCATCCTGGGCGGCTATAATCCTGTCATGAAGTTTCTTCTTTTCAATTAAAATCTGTAAAGCAACCTCCTTTTCATCAAGGACTATTTTTTTATTCTTCTTTTCTTCTTCAAGTTTGAGTAGTTCTTCACTCGCCTGATCTGTTAAACCTTTATCAGCATTCTTTCTGGTTTTTAGAAAACTGGTTCGGGAACTCCTTTTAATTTCCTGTATAGCTGCCTGCTGCTCAGTACATTTCTGGGAAATGAAATCGAATTCCTTTTTGGCTTTTTCTTTTGCAAGTGAGAGCTTATTGTGTTCATCTGAATTCTTTGCCAGGATTTTTTCA
This sequence comes from uncultured Bacteroidaceae bacterium, assembly GCA_964428945.1. Classification (GTDB taxonomy): domain Bacteria; phylum Bacteroidota; class Bacteroidia; order Bacteroidales; genus M55B112. Next base: position 3,516 of record CAYSAH010000237.1, read on the forward strand.
ACCTTTGCTTCCCTGGCTTTCCGGACATCCTCCTCAGCCTGGAAGAGGTCTGTCAGTTCTTCCCCGGTGGTAAAATAGCTGGACATGTCCTGTTCCCAAACCCTTGAGATTGAAAGAATATCAATTGAAGCCAGGCGGTTTCTTATTTCAGGATGAAGCCGTTTAATCTCAATCTGGTTCTCGAGTTCTGAAAACTTATATCTGAATCTGCAGGTTACAATTGGCATTGACAGGTCGGAACGAAGCATATCCTCAATCAGATTCCCGTCGTGAAACGCCTTTAGGGCTTCCAGAATGGATGTCTTTCCAGATTCATTCTGTCCGATCAGGCATGTAATGTTATCATAGGCGAGATCGTGCCATCCGGTATCCTTGATGGACCTGAAATTTCTGATCCGGAATCCTGTAAGTTTCATAGATTTTAGCTGGAATTCTTGACAATAATACTAAAAATATCAGATAGTATCTGCCTTTGCTGTTAGATGAATTTCAATCCTACGATCAGAATATCATCAACCTGCTCATTAGCTCCCTTCCAGTCAATAAAATTTTTCATAAGTTTTTCCTTTTGGATATAAAGTTCCTCATGGGAGATATCACATAAAAGTTTCTTGAAGGGACCGTACTTGAATTTCTTGTTATCCTTCCCTCCGAACTGGTCAGCATATCCGTCTGAAAATATATATACCATATCATCGGTTATAATACGGATCGTATGATTGGTGAAGGAAAGCTCTTCAATGGCATTCACTCCAACCGGCATTTTATCACCCCTTATTTCATTAAGAAGGCCTCCCCTGATATGGTACAATGGGTTGTTTGCACCTGCAAACTGGAGTTCCCCGGTATCTTCATTAAATACGATAAGCGCCATATCTATTGCGTCTTTGTTCTCATCCTCCATACCGGTTTGATGGAGAGCTTTCATTACCCTTTCCCTCAGCAGGTTCAGGATCCTGGCAGCCTTCCATGGTCCTTTTCCATTAAGTATTTCATTTAGGAATGATGTTCCCATAATGCTCATAAGTGCTCCTGGAACACCATGTCCCGTGCAGTCTCCGGCTGCAATGATTATATATTCATCAATTTTTGTGCAGTAGTAAAAGTCTCCGCTTACAATATCCCTTGGAAGATGAAAAATAAAATATTCATTCAGGATTTTATCAAGGTATTTCGGTTCAGGCAGAATTGCTCTTTGAATAAAACTGGCATATTTTATACTGGCAAGTAATTCTTTCCTCTGCTCAAGCAGTTCTTCTCTTGTTAATTTGGACAGGTGAGCTGAATTTATTGTAACCATGCGACGATTTTGCAGTTATTTGAGAGATTACCAGGACTCTCATCCGGTTCCGATGATCATCAGGCATGAATTAAGTTACTATAATTTGATTCCGATAACAAGGATATCATCGATCTGACTAATATCTCCCATCCAATCTACCAGTGCTTTATCAAGTTTCGCTCTTTGCTTGTCCATAGGTAATCCCTGAATGTCCAGCAATAGCTTTTTGAAGTTTTTAGACATAAACTTCTTACCGGAGGATCCGCCAAACTGGTCTACAAATCCATCTGAGAAGAGGTAGAAGGTTGCATTGGGATCATCAATAATAGTCGCAGAAAAACCATGGTCCTTTTCTGAAATCCCGATTGGCATATGGTCTGCCTTGACCTGGTAAAGGATATGTGTATCACTTGTCAGGGTTCCACGATCCAGATCCAATTCTTCAATCTTTACTTTGTCAGCTTTCTCTTCCTTTGTAAGTTCCCTCACGGCATACAGTGGATTATAAGCTCCGGAATACTGAACTTTTTTCGATTCAAGATCAACAGCAATCATCGAAAGGTCCATCCCGTCCTTTGTTGATTCATCCATGCTTTTCCCGGTCTGTCGTAAGGATGTTATCACGTGGTTTCTTAAGGCATCCAGGATAAGGTTTGTTTCAGATATTCCTGATTTTATAACAATCTCATCTAGGAAGGAGATCCCCAGCATACTCATAAAAGCTCCTGGAACACCATGGCCTGTACAATCGGCTGCAACAATAAACACTTTTCCTTCGTTACTGCCAAACCAGTAAAAGTCGCCGCTGACAATATCCCTTGGGCGGAAAAGTATGAAATGATCGAGATCGTGCTTCTGGAGCATGTGGTCCGGGGGCAGAAGTGCTCTCTGGATCCGGCTGGCATATTCAATACTGTCTGTAAGTTCCTCTTTTTGTTTCCTGATCTCAGCTGTGCGATCCTGGATAATCCCTTCAAGCCTTATATTTTCATTTTTCAAACGACGTGTATAAAGCGCAATGATCTCGTAAACAACCAATACGGCTAAGATAAGATAAGTTAAAAATGCAACGAAAGTAAGATACCATGGCCTTAAGATTACGAAGGAGTATGAGTCTATTCTACTTTCATCCTGGTAGACATTTTTGGCTTTGATCTTAAAGGTATAATTTCCCTGGGGCAGGTTGGTGAAATCCTGGTAGAGGACTTTATCCCATGCAGACCAGTCTTTTGAAAAACCTTCCAGGAAATAGCTGTATTCCAGTTCCTGTTCATTTTCAAAATAAGGTGAACTCCAGCGGAATTCTATATTGTTTTTTGAATGCTTGATATCCGGGATCATTTCCTTATCCTGCGATATCCCAAGTACATATTTCCCCGGGCCGTTGCTTTTAGGAAAGGCTCCGTTATAGATTACCGTGTCTTCATCAACAGTGACTTTCCTGATCAGTGCTGTGAATTCTCCGTCATTAAATGCGATATCTTTATTGTAATGATAAAGTTTTGCTGATTTAGAGAACCAGACGTCCTCTCCATCTATACTGTATACGATGTCTGTAGAAAAATTCTCAAGGTTCAGGAATGGTTTTGAAGTGACTTTGTAGCCATTGTCTTCAAGGGGCTCCAGTATGATAATGTTCCATCCTGTTTTATTATTTTCAAAGCTAAGCCATAAATTCGA
>CAYSAH010000238.1:0-6461 GCA_964428945.1 uncultured Bacteroidaceae bacterium
TGAAATTGCTCTCAGACTGCGAAATAAAGGCCCTTTGTCTCAGTGCAGATTTAGTAAGAATACTCACATTTCAGAAAGCTTGGAGATGGGTGATATTATTTCTTGCCCATATTTCTTGTAGTTTGGGCAACAGCGTGTGCCGCCAGCGGTGCAGTCAGATATATAAATACAACAATAAGCAGCGTTTTTATAACAACAATAAAGGTGAGAAAGTGCAACGCAACGCCTGTCAGTATTAATAGTAGCCCAAAAGAAGTGGCTTTTGTAGTCGCATGCATACTGTTAAAAACATCCTTGAAACGAAAAACGCCGATTGCGGCAATAAGGATAAATAATGATCCCAGCAAAACAAATATTAAAACGATTATTTCTTTCATGTTTTTTGTTTCAAATAAATGGAAATAGCAATGGTACCCATGAAGGAAACCAAAGAAATAATAATAGCAATATCAACGTAAACAGCCTTATCGACAAGTAATGAATATATGAGAATGAATCCCATTACAATGGACGCTATCAAATCAAGAGCAACTATCATATTTTCATGTTTTGGCCCACGTATTAATCTTGCCACAGCTAAGATAAGTGCTAGAAGCAGTGCACTGAATGCTATTGTTATTGCTATCTGCATTATTCCATCCATTTTTTAATCTGTAATCTGACCTACTCTTTTGATAATCTCATTAATTTCCTGCTCTGTTTCCTTTTTTCGGTTCAGGTAAAGGACATGTACCATTAACTTGTTTCGTTCTAAATCCAGGTCAGTGCTGAGTGTTCCGGGAGTCATCGAAACCAGATTGCTTATCAAAAGCAGTCCAAATTTGCCTGATGGTTTCAAATCGACTTCTATCATACCGGGATTAAACCTCATTTTTGGAGTAAGAATATCATATGCAATGAGTAGATTTGCGATGATCAATTTCCAAAGGTAGAATCCTAAAAACAGGATGAAGTGATATGTTCTTTTAAGCCATTTCATTTCGACATTACATTGTAGATATAATTTGTAGGATTTAATAATTCTTCCGCAGCTTCCATAGTAAAATTGAACATTGAGGCAGCAAAAATGCCCATCAAAATTGTTGCTCCACCCAGGATTATTGATGGTAAAAGATACAGGAAGGTAGGCTTACTTATTTTTTCCTCAGCTATTGCCTCGGGAACTTTTTTCATAAAAGCTTCATTCCAGATCTTTATCATTGAATATAAAGTAAGCAGACTGGTAAATATTGCTATTCCTGTAATCCAGAAATGCCCGTCTTCGAAACCTGCTTTTAACAGTATAAATTTTGCATAAAATCCTGAAAGAGGTGGAATTCCTGCCAAAGCAAAAGCCGGAATAATGAATAAGACAGAGAGCAAGGGGCTTTCTTTGAATAGCCCGCCAACTTCCTTTAACGAATAGCTGCCTCGCAAGTGGTTGATCAATCCTGAAACCACGAATGTATTTGTTTTGGCAAGCATATTATGAAGGGCAAAGAAAATCGCGCCTGCTATTCCAAGCGGAGTAAAAATTGCCAGACCCATAATCATATATCCTATTTGACTAATGATATGGTAGGACAGAATTTTCCTGGTTTCAAATTTAGAGATAGCTGCCATTCCACCCAGAACCATGGTTAAACCTGCAAGCACAAAGAGCAGGTTGTGCCAGAACAATGGGTCCTGAACAAAGAACAGGGTGAAAAACCTTATGAATGCGTAGACTCCGACCTTAGTCAGGATGCCGGCAAAAAGAGACGATACAGTTATATTTGGTGTGTGATACGAAGCAGGAAGCCAGAAGTAAAGAGGGAATATTGCTGCCTTTATGCCAAAAGCCAGGAAAAAGAGCATTGCCGAAGTGTTGATCAACAGGGATTGTTCATCATTCATTACTATCTGCGCAAGGTGAGCCATGTTCAAGGTGCCTGTTTTTCCATATAAAAGGCCTATCCCCGCAAGAAAAAACAATGAACCAATCAGGTTCAAAGCCATATACTTAATTCCTGATCTCAGTTGCTCTTTTGAAAAGCCCAGGTTTATCAGGACGAAAGAGGAAAGCAGCATGACTTCAAACCAGACATACATATTGAAAATATCTCCTGTGGTAAAGGCCCCGTTGATTCCAAGTACAAGCGTGAAAAAGAAGAAATAATACTTTGTCTGATTCTGCCCTTTTTCCCGGAAATTGATTGAAAATACAGAAATGGCAAGTACAATAATAGATGAAACCAGCAGGAATAATGCGCTCAAGGGATCAATCACAATTGAAATTCCGAATGGAGCTTCCCATCCTCCCACCACCATACTAAAATTGCCTTCACTGAATACTTTTATGAAAATATAAATCGATCCGAATAAAAGCATAAGGCTTCCTGTAATTCCGGAAATAACCGCTGCTTTATCATTCCTGATGATCAGGTGAATCAACATCAGTATTACCGGAAACAGTATAGGAAATATAGCCATCATCATTATCTATTCTTCTTCAGTGGATTTAAGTTGGTCCAGATCATCTGTTTTCGTTTCATAAAAAAGCCGGTATTTTACTGCCAGGAGGTAAACAACTATTCCAAATCCAATGACCACCGCAGTTAATACAAGTGCCTGTGGAAGCGGATCAGCCAGATTATCAGCAATTGTACCAGTTTTATCTAAAAATGCCGGTTCTCCAGGTATTATTCCTGCTGAAAGAAATACCAGCAAATTTGTAGCATTGCTAAGAAATATAATTCCAATAATAAATTTCAGAATACTCCTCCTCAACAGCATATAAACACCAGCAGTATAAAGAACCCCAACTAATATGGCAAGTATGATTTCCATTATTCTGCGCGTTTTAGCGAAAAGAAAAATAATCGCGTTATACCAATTACTCCAAAAAATACTCCGATATCAAATAAAAGTGGCGTTCCTAATTTCAAATCACCCAGAAGAGGTACTTTAAGTTGTAGCCAATAAGCGGTCATAAATGAAGTCCCATCAATCAGAGAAGGCAGCGTACTGGCCAGGATCAACAAGATTCCAAATGCCATGATGCTCTCAGGGGCAAATTTCATTTGCGTTGCCACTACTTCTACATCATAGGCAAATGCCTTCATCACCAGAGAGAGTCCTGCCAGTAATCCTGCGATAAATCCACCTCCCGGATGATTATGTCCCCTTGCTAAAGCAATTACAGCGAATACCAGCAAGAGGAATCGAACGTATCTCTGAGCAATTTGTAATATCGTTGAATTCATGCCTTGTCCTTTTTAATGTTAAACAACAAGGCTGCTCCTACAGCAGCAATGATAAGTACAATAACTTCTCCCATTGTGTCCAGTGCCCTGAAATCCACCAGGATCACATTTACAACATTCTTTCCGAACCCTTCCAGGTAGCTTTTCTCAACGAAATAGTCGCTTATCGGATGATTAAAATCCAGGTGTATGGCTTTTATTGCCAATACAGTCATAACACTTCCAAAGGACAAGGCAATAATAAAGTCCCTGATTTTTGTTCTTTTGCTTGACAACTTTGCGAATTTCGGAAGTTTTTGTAATACCAATACAAACATAACTACAACAAGGGTTTCTACCAGTATTTGGGTGATTGCAAGATCTACCGCACTGTAATATAGATAGATAAGGGAAATACCATATCCAATTACTCCCATGGCAATTATAGTAGCGATCCTGGATTTTGATAGCACGCTGAAAATTGTCACCACAATCATCACCAATACCAGGGCTGATACGTAATAGGGTTGCAAAGAAAAGCTCACTTCAGGCATCCAGCCCCATGTAAAAATGACCTGGAACCATATTGCAGCTGCTGCGAACAGGAAAACTGTGAGAATATAATAACGATGGAAGCCATGCTGTATCATATTGGTTTTTCCGTCAGAAAATTTAACGAAGCCATCAATAAGCGACTGAAATAAATTGGCTGGATTTATGAAGAAGATTTTTCTGTTCAAGCCTTCCCAAATATGAAGTACGGCTGGTTTTCGGATAAGCAACACGGTTAAGGAAAATCCTGAAAGGACCGTAAACAGGCTCAGGAAAAACACCTCATTAAATCCATGCCATAACTTAAGTTTTACAAGAAGTGCTTCAGTTTGAATTTGAGACAATGCTGACTGTATTAAGCTTGTTCCAAGTATTGAGGGGAAAAGCCCCAGAACCAGGCTAAGCAAGGCAAGGATAGCTGGCCCTAAGATTAATAAAATACTTTTTTCATTGGGAGCCTTCGGAGTGTTTCCAGCTTTCCCCATGAAAATTCTGTATACGAACAAAAAGGAAATGCTGACCAGGAATATATTGGATATAACCCCAAGAAGGAGGATAAGTCCTGAAATTCCCGGAAGTTGTAATTTTGCTTCGTAGATTAGCTCCTTACCAAGGAATCCAAGCATGGGTGGAAGTCCTGCCATGGATAAAGCCAATAATATGGTAATTATGAAAGTCAGGGGTAACTGTTTTCGAAATCCACCCATTAAGGTGATGTCTCTTGTTCCGGTTTTCTTTTCCAGCATTCCGGCAATCATAAACAGGCCCGCTTTATAGAAGGCATGAACGAAGAGGAAGAGCATGGCCGCTTTGATGGAAGCGGAAGTATCTATTCCCATTAAAAGAACCAGAATGCCAAGTGCATTAATAGTAGTAAATGCCAGTATTAATTTGATATCTTTTTGTGTAAGAGCCATGTATGAACCAAGTAACATGGTTATAACTCCTGTAATGGATAAAATATAGACCCATTCATTGGTTCCGCCCAAAACAGGATTTAATCTTGCCAGCAAATAAAATCCCGCCTTAACCATTGTAGCTGAGTGCAAATAAGCACTCACTGGACCAGGGGCCTGCATTGCGCCAGGGAGCCAAAAGTGAACCGGAAATTGTGCTGATTTTGTTAATGCCCCTATCAAAATCAGTATTAAGCCAGGAATATAGAAGGAACTGTCTTTGATCTCTGAAGCGCGTTCCACCCATACTGAAATAGAATAACTATCAATTGTTGAACCAAGAAGTATAATTCCGGCAAGGAGGCTTAATCCCCCAAATCCTGTTATAAAAAGTGATTGAAAAGCAGCCTTACGGGCTTCTTCCTTTTCATGGAAGAAGCTTATCAGGAGAAAGGACAATACTGTGGTAAGTTCCCAAAATACGAAAAGAAGAATCAGGTTTTCTGAAAAGACCAGCCCCAGCATTGAACCACTGAAAATAAAAAGGTACAAAGAAAATCTACCCTTCCCATCGTAGGACTTCATGTATTGGTGGGCATAAAGAAAGACCAATACGCCAATGCCCGAAATAAGCAAGCCAAAACTCAGACTAAGTGAATCCAGGCGCAAATCAAAGTTCAATCCCAATTCAGGTATCCAGGTATATTTATTAATAATGGGGCCGGAAAAGTTTAACTCCTGAAGTTGCGTAAAAAGAAATATGAAAGTGCCAAAATGTACTGCAGCAAAGAGCAAAGAGCGATAGGACAAAAACCGCTTTGGAAGCATTATTACCGCCAGTGGCAGAAAAAAATATATGAGAAGAATATACAGCAACAGTGTAATTATTAATGATCAAATATACTGATCTATTGCTTTATAAATATTCCTAAGGGATCTACCACTGTTTTGATCAACTCCCGAAAATTGAAATCAGTTGCAGAAGCGGTTAGACTTAAAACGGGTATTGCCGAACTGTTAATAAGGTGATGAGCAAATGCCCCAATATAGTTATCATAATTGTATCCCTCTTTGTGGGTCATGAGCAATATCATGCCTGCATCAATTTCTTCTGCGTAATCCAGCACACGTTGATATGAAGGGCGTTTATCTTTCTCTAATATCACAATTTCTGTATCGACCCCATTTTGTTCCAAGGTGTCTTTTGCTTTGCGCATTTTCTTGTAAATAAGGCTCTGTTTCACTTGAACTCCTGAAATCAAAGAGGAAACCAAATATACTTTTGCATTGTAATTCAACCCATATACAAGGGCACTGAATAGTTGTTTTTTATTTTCCTGAGTTAGGTCGAGAGGCACAACAATGGACTGTATAGGTTCTTTGGCCATGCCTTTTAAGGTTAGAACGGGAACTGCTGATTTCAATGTAACTTGATATAATGTTGATCCCAGCTCTTTTTGTGCTTCATCTCCCTGGTGATTCTCACCAAGGATAATCATTCTTGCATCTATTTCATTGGCAACATAAAGAATACGCTCATAGCGTTTTCCGCGCTCAACCCGACTTGTGATTTTCACACTCTGATCAATATGCCCGAGGTCCTTTAATAAATCATTTAATTGCTCCTTGGCTTGATCTGTAACTTTCACCAGCAAATTGCCTGATTCAAAGAATTTTGAGATCAATCCCGGGGTTTCAATTATATGCAAAAGGCATACTTCAGAACTCAATCTCTTAGCAAGACTAACCGCATACGCTGCGGCTTGTTTCGAGGGCTCCATGAAGTCTATTGGAACCAATATGTATTTCT
>CAYSAH010000239.1:0-6448 GCA_964428945.1 uncultured Bacteroidaceae bacterium
AAAACTATGGGTAGACGATTATGGATATGAAACAGCAAAAAAAGCTTTTCAGACCTCGCTTGATAAACTGGGACTCGACTACCTGGACCTGTACCTCATCCACCGGCCGCGCGGAGATGTAAAGGGATCCTGGCAGGCGATGGAGGAACTGTTCAGTGAAGGAAAGATCAGGGCCATCGGGGTAAGTAATTTTGAAGACACTCACCTGGATGAACTGCTGTCCTATGCAAAAATCAAACCGGCAGTCAACCAGGTCGAAACCCACGCCTTCTTCCAGCAAGGAAAGGCGAAAGAAAGCCTGGAGAAATACGGAATACAAATGGAAGCCTGGTCTCCGCTGGCACAGGGGCGTAACAATCATTTCACGAATGAAACCCTTGCAGCTATCGGGAAGAAATACAATAAGTCAAATGCCCAGGTAAGCCTGCGCTGGCATTACCAGAGAGGAATAGTTGCCATCCCCAGAAGCTCTCAAAAAGCGCATATGAAGGAAAACCTGGAGATCTTTGATTTTGAGCTCGATAAACCGGATATGAAAAAGATAAGCTCCCTCGATCTGAACATTACGCAATTCCCCGAGTGGGAATAACAATTGTCGCCCGGTCAGAAATCCTTTTATTCGCCGAACTAAATAAGTTCTTGGTATATTTGTTCGTCGTTAAGCAAAGGCAAGTATTTTAACAGGATGAAAACAAAACTCATATTTTATCTGTGCATCATTTTTTTAACCCAAATATGCGCATGTGAAAGTGGCACACCGAAAGCATCTGCCCATTCAGTATCTGTTGCTCCCCGGATTATTGGAGTAAGTGTATGGGACAGAATAGCAACCCGCAGCGAACCCAGGAGGGCTGCCTCTTCAACCACCCTGCTCAGCCTTGGAGAAAGTTTTGTCTACCTGGATACTTTTGCAATTGATTCGACCTATAACAACACGAAGTTTTTGAAGGTCCGGCTGTCGGATTCTTCCATCGTATGGGTGTATGACTTTGCGAGTGTGTTAAATGCAAAACCAGCCGTCATTACCAATGATGTTCCTTTATATATGCGCCCGGACCTGCTCACCATTTCTGATAAAATAATAAATGCAATGGATATTGTGGCTGTGGTGGAAGAGTGGGACAATTGGATAAAGGTGGTGAATGAAAAAAAGGAAAGAGTTGGCTGGATAAAGAAAGATTTCATAAGCTATGAGACCATTGACCTGGCTTTTGCCTTACTGGCCAAACGAAAACTGGAAGAAAATGATCCGGAAATAAGAATCGGGAATCTTGATAATCTTCTTGAAAACAATCCCTACCCAAATTCAATCTTCGTTCCGGAATTAAAAGAAAGACTGGATTCAGAAAAAGAAATTCTCAGAGACAGCCGAGACAGCAAGGACTGGGAAGATGATCAGCAAACCCGCAGGAGATAAGGATGCGAATTAGCTCAATAAAGTGTTAAAAATTCTAAAGCATTATAAAAAAATCATTCGCTATTCTTCGATAGCAATCATCGGCCTTATTTTGCTTTTTTCTTTGCTGTTTATCCTGGTTTACACAGGCGTTTTCGGCCATATCTCTTCGGTCAGAGAATTACAAAACATTCAGAATCACGTATCCTCAGAGGTCTATTCAGGCGACAAGGTACTGCTGGGGAAATATTATCTGCAGGACAGAACCAATGTTCTGTACCAGGATTTGCCGGAACATCTGGTCAATGCCTTGCTGGCAACTGAGGATGTACGCTTCTTCGAACACAATGGCATCGACAGGAAGAGTTATTTAAGGGTCCTGTTTAAATCTGTACTTCTTCAGAACAGGAGTGCGGGGGGTGGAAGTACCATTCATCAGCAGCTGGCTAAAAATCTTTTTCCCAGAAAGCGGTATTTTATTTTAACAATGCCCGTGAATAAATTCAGGGAAATGATCACAGGTGTGCGACTCCATAAAGCATATTCAAAACAAGAGATCCTGGAGCTCTATCTGAATACTGTTTCATTTGGAGAAAACACCTATGGAATAGAAACTGCAGCAAAAAGGTTCTTTAATAAAGCACCACGGGATCTGAAAATTGAAGAATCGGCCCTGTTGGTTGGCATGTTAAAGGCAACATACCAGTACAATCCCAGGCTGTACCCGGATAAATCTGTTTCAAGAAGGAACCTCGTTCTTGCCCAGATGCATAAGTATAACTACCTGGATAAGGAAAGCCTGGATTCCTTAAGTGCACTGCCGCTTGCACTTGACTATGTCAATCTTACACACAACGAAGGACTGGCGCCATATTTCAGGGAACACCTCCGCCTTGTGTTGCTCGACTGGGCGAAAAATAATCCAAAAGACGACGGGACCCGCTACAATATTTATACCGACGGTTTAAGGATCCACACCACTATAAATGCTGATCTCCAGAAATATGCCGAAGAAGCAATGAAGATCCATATGGCCCGTCTCCAGGATATTTTCGACCAGCAATGGAAAAACAACGCTCCATTCGGAAACCACGATCCCTTCATAATTAAATTACTTGCAAATACCCGGGAATATGAAAATCTCAAAAAAAAGGGATACTCCGGGGATGCAATTATCGACTCCCTGAAAGTTGCGAAAAAAATGGAGGTCTTTAGCTGGAAGGGCATGAGAGAAGTTAATATGTCCTCCTACGATTCTGTGGCTTATTATCAGAAATTTTTACAGTCGGGACTCTTGTCCATGGAGGCTAAAACAGGATATGTCAGAGCATGGGTAGGAGGAATCAATTCAGAATATTTTAAGTACGACCATGTAACTTCGAAAAGGCAGGCCGGATCAACTTTTAAGCCAATCATTTATTCCGCTGCACTGAGAAACGGGCATGACCCATGCGAATATATTGCAAATGATTCCGTCATCTATGAGGAATACAACAACTGGACCCCAGGAAACTCCCACGGCGGCTACGGGGGCTTTTATACAATGAAAGGCGCCCTGACGCATTCTGTGAATACGGTCAGCGTTAAAATAATGGAAGAAACAGGGATCGACGAGGTCATACAATTTTCAAAACAGCTGGGAATCAAGGGAGAATTACCGGAAGTACTTTCCCTGGCGCTTGGAACAGCAGATGTTTCGCTGAAAGAAATGATCCAGGCATACAGTATTTTTCTGAATGAAGGCAGGGTGGTTGAACCCATATTTCTGAAGCAAATTGAAGACAAATCCGGCAATGTCATATTTGAAAACAAGACCGTAATATCCGATCCTGTCATTGATGCGCATCAGGCCCTTCTCATGACAGAAATGATGAAAAGTGTAGTGGATAATGGTACCGCTTCATCCTTACGTACAGTCTATGGATTTGATAATGAGATTGCCGGGAAAACCGGAACGACACAGAACAACACAGACGGGTGGTTCATTGGCTATACTCCTGTCCTGATAACCGGTGTTTGGGTCGGAGGAGATCATCCAATTGTACGCTTCAGGTATGGAGGATATGGCCAGGGTGCATCGGCAGCCCTGCCCGTTTGGGCAAGGTATATGCAGAAAATTTACCAGGATCCCCTGTATAGGTATTCGAAACAACTCTCCTTTGAAATCCCCGAAAGCGTGATCAGTGAATTGGATTGTGAGGACTACCTGGAGACTGATAAAAATCTCTGGTGGCAAAATAGAAGTCCACTTAAGCTGTTTCGCAAACTCAATGAGCGAAGAAGGAACAAATAAAATTCCATCCATTGAAAGCGTACTTATGTTTCAGACTTCAATAATAATTTTCCCCCTGTTGGATAAAGGCATTACAGCAAGTATTGATAAGCCACGTATTCCTGGTGTCAGCGCCTGAAAATGACCGTTATGATTGTGGGTAATTATTTTCTGCTTATTTTTTTCGGCTAATACTTCCAATTTCCGGAGTAAAGAGGCCATTGAGGCGAAGTGCTGCAGCTTATACAGCATTGAAAGGCTGTCCTTCCTACAGATGTTGAAGCCCGAAGTCCAGGCTCCCGGACAAAAACAATAATCTTCTTTGGATGTTATTCTTTTATGAAAGCATCGTACCTCGTATCATACGGCCAGCCCGCTTCGCTTCAATATGGAACTTTGCCAGAACCTGTTCTTCAAAAGAACAGTGTACTGGTTCATGTGAAGGCAGTGTCGGTAAATCCCGTAGACTGGAAAATCAGGCAGGGAATTCTTAAGCTTGTACAGGGATCCAAATTCCCGAGGATCATCGGTTCCGACTTTGCAGGCATTGTAAAGGAAGTAGCTCCCGGAACAGATGATTTCAAACCCGGCGACCGGGTATACGGTGCTATTCCGGCTTTTTCAGGAAAGCCCGGGGCACTCGCTGAGATCGCAAATGTCCATCAAAAAGATCTACGGGCAATGCCTGAATGGCTCTCTTTTGAAGAGGCTGCATCATTGCCAATTGCTGCACTTACTGCGCTTAATGGTTTACGCAGATGTGGTGTAAAGGAGGGCACAACATTACTTGTTAACGGTGCCACCGGAGGTGTTGGTCATTTCGGGGTCCAGGCAGCAAAAGCAAAAGGAGCCCATGTAAGTGCCACATGCGCTGCGGCAAATACTGACCTGGCCAGGAAGCTGGGTGCCGATGAGGTGTTCGGGTACAGCGGAGACAACATGATCCCTGAGGGAATACAGTTCGATGCCATTCTGGATGCCTGGGGAATGATGAAGCACAAAGAGATACACCGCCTTTTAAAAGCAGACGGAATTTACGCCTCTCCATTATACATGCCCTGGACGGTCATTCCTGCCAGCTGGGTCAAGATCAGGTATGGAAGGAAGATGACTTCATCCAACATGCGGAAAAGACCCGGGGATTATGATGAGCTTGAAGCCTTGACCGGGTCAAAAAAACTTATGCCTGTAATTGAAAATGTATTTCCATTGGAGAAGGCATCTGAAGCCTTCGATATGGCCGAGTTCGGTAAACCGCGAGGGAAAGTAATCATAAGGGTGTGAGCAGGCAGAATTAATAAGCAGGCGAATTACGAAACACATCCTGCCAATCCCCTAATCCGCTTCATCCGAGTCCTGAGGTGCATGGTCCGTTTTCTTTGGAAAAACCAGGGAAAGAACAATACTTAAGATCAGGGTTCCTGCAATAACATAAAGGGATATAACAGGCTTATAACCTATATGTGTCAACCATTCATGTGCAATAAGTTTCATTCCAACAAAAAACAGGAGGAAAGCTACACCAACCTTCAGCAGGTAAAACCTGTCTACAACCTTAATTAGGATGAAAAACAGGGAGCGTAATCCCAGGATGGCGAAAATATTTGAGAAAAATACAATATAGGGATCACGTGTTATTCCAAAAATTGCCGGTATTGAGTCCATTGCAAAGATCAGGTCAGTGAACTCGATCATTACCACAACAATAAACAGGGGCGTGAAAAACAGCTGAGCATCCTTCCTTACAAAGAACCGTCCACTGACATAGCGCGGAAATACCCTGAACCGTTTTGACAGGAACCTTACAAGCGGATGATGCTGGGGTTGAATCTGAGTTTCCTTGTTCCTGTCCAGGTACATTTTTATTCCGGCATACAAGAGATAGGCTCCAAAGATGTAGAGTAACCATTCAAAACGGCTGATCAGTGCCGAACCTGCGAAAATAAATATGAAACGCATGACGATTGCTCCCAGAATTCCATATAAAAGCACTTTTTTGTAATCAGCCTTTTTCACTGAGAAAGCCTTCAGAATTGCCATCATAACAAAAATGTTGTCGATGGATAAAGATTCTTCAATAAGGTACCCGGAAATATAATTGATGGACAGGTTTTTCCTCAGCAGTTCAATACCCTCTTCATAGCTTCCATTAAATGATCCGAGGTAGGGATAATAAGTGGCTAAAACATGCCTGAGTTCATCCATGGAGCTTACCCCATGAACAAAATCGCCGTAAACCCTTAAAAATAATGCGAATAAAAATGCAAGCGATACCCAGATACCGGTCCAAATGGCAGCTTCCTTCAGGGATACTTCATGACTTTTTCTACCAACAACAAGCAGATCAAGCATGAGAATTCCAACGATGACTACCAGGAACACTACCAGGAAAAGCATATTTCCTTCCATACATTATTTTATTAAGACGGTGAAACTCTAAATCCGGAATCAGATATTTTTGTAATACTTTGGCTATAGAACAGCAATTTTAAGGTAATGTTCAATTAAGATTTTAACCAAATATATTCTTAATCCGGAAAAACCGATGTAATAATATATAAAAGAATCCGTTTTCAAATCTCCCTCAACTGTTCTGGAAAATAAGAGGTGAGCCAGGTTTGATTTTCTTCCGACTTCCAGACCCGGCTCACTTCCTGCTTTATTCAGTTTATTGCAATGCTATTCCTTTTTAAGCGGCATATACCTGGCTTGCGGAGGTTTTGGTTTTTCTTTTAAAAGGAAAGACCCTTAGCCTGTGCAGAATTCCAGGTAAGCTATGT
>CAYSAH010000240.1:0-1699 GCA_964428945.1 uncultured Bacteroidaceae bacterium
ATTCTGGCACTCAGGGACCTGGAGCAAGCAAAAAGGTAAATTTAAAAATAATAATACATAATAGCAAGTGATTGTAAATGTTATTATAAGTTATTATTATTTATTTCAAGATGAATTTGCATAAAGAGCAGAAAAACAAGTAGATATTATAATGCAAATAAATATTTTTTGTTTTAATATAAATTCACTTGTAATTACAAGTAATATAATTTATCTTTGAAAAAAAATACTGATGGCAAATGCGATTCTTTTACCACGTCAGGGACAATCTGTCGAGTCCTGTATTATTACTGAATTCTATGTTAAAGTAGGTGATAAAGTTAGCGAAGGGACCCCGCTTTTTGCATATGAAACCGATAAGGCATCATTTGAAGAGGCAGCAAAGGTAGATGGAACCGTTCTCGCAATATTTTTTGAATCAGGTGATGAGGTTCCGGTTCTGACGAATGTTGGGGTGATTGGTGAGCCTGGAGAGTCCTTTGAGGCGTTTCTCCCCGGAGATAAGCAGAGTCCTGAACGCGATGCAGCTGGTGTGAAGGAAGGTCAGCCTTCAAGTGAAGTTAAGTACGGCTATGATGAAAGAAAGGAGACTGTGCCGGAAGTGCTTTCAGCAAAATCTTCCACTGACATCTTTATTTCGCACAGGGCCCGGAATCTGGCAGAAAAGGAAGGCCTGAACTACGACTCCTTAAAAGGTTCCGGTCCAAAGGGTCGAATTGTCGAGGCAGATATCCAGAAGGTACTGGCTGAACGCCCGAAGCTTACACCGCTGGCCAGGAAAGTAATGGCAGAGGAGGGCTTGCAGTCTGCTGCAAGGGGCTCAGGACTGGCACAAACGGTCACCGCAAAAGATCTCTTGTCGGTGAATCCGGTTTATGGTGAAGACTCAGAAATCCTGCCCCTTACAAATATTAGAAAGCTAATTGCAAAGGCCATGCATCAGTCCTTGCAGAATTCTGCTCAGCTGACGCATCATTTGGGTGCAGATGCGAGACGATTGATGGAGCTCAGGCAGAAGGTTAAGGAAGCACAGGCGTCAGGATATGAGCATAATATAACCTTGAACGACATGATCTGTGCAGCTGTGGTGCGAAGTCTGAAAGCCTTTCCAAATGCAAATGCACATTTTTTAGGCGACAGCATGCGAGTCTTTAGAAAAGTTCACCTGGGATTGGCTGTGGATACAGAAAGGGGACTTATGGTTCCAGCAATTAAGAATGCAGATGATCTGTCCATTCAGGGGCTGTCCTCTCAAATGAAAGGAATCGCTGATACTTGTCGCAAGGGAAGTATTGATCCGGATCTCATGGCTCCTGAAGCAGCTTCGTTTACTGTATCTAATCTCGGCGCATATGGTGTGGAAATGTTCACCCCGGTGATAAATTTACCCCAGGTTGCTATACTCGGTGTAAATACCATTCTTCCCCGTCCAAAGGATTTGGGCAATGGCATGTATGGTTTCGTTCCGCACCTTGGACTCAGTCTGACCTATGATCACAGGGCCCTGGATGGGGCCGAAGCCACGCGTTTCCTTAAATCAATCGCTACAGAAATAGAGAATCTCGAAATCGATCTATAAAAAGACCTGACAATGAAATACGATTTAGCAATCATAGGTGGAGGTCCGGCAGGATATCTCGCGGCAGAACGTGCCGGTGAAAAAGGCTTGACAGTTATCCTCTTCGAAAAGAATTCCCTT
>CAYSAH010000240.1:1709-6389 GCA_964428945.1 uncultured Bacteroidaceae bacterium
GTGTATGCTTAAATGAAGGATGTATTCCAACGAAAACCCTTCTTTACAGTGCAAAGGTTTACGATACTTCCCTGCATGCAGACAAATACGGGATACACAACAAAGAAACAAGTTTCGATTTTGGAGCTATCATGAAGCGGAAAGAAAAAGTGGTAAGGAAACTGGTTGGTGGAGTTGGTTCAAAGATGAAACTTCATAAAGTAGTTGTAATAAAGGAGGCCGCAAAAATACAAGGACGGAAGGCAGAGGGGATCGTTATTGAAGCCGGGAAGGAAAAATTTCTTTCCGCAAACCTGTTGATTTCTACAGGTTCCGAGGCATTTGTTCCACCAATACCAGGATTGGATCTTTCATCCGGAAAAATCCTGACCAGCAGGGAAATCCTGAACCTTGAACAACTTCCAAAATCTTTGATAATCATTGGAGGAGGGGTGATCGGGATGGAGTTTGCAAGTTTTTATAACAGCATGGGTGTAGAAGTTGTGGTCATTGAGATGCTGGAAAAGATTTTAGGCGAAATGGACGAGGAATTGAGTTCTGAACTCCAGGAGATCTATGAAAAGCGAGGGGTAAAAATCCATCTCCAGGCAAAAGTATTGGAGTTCAAGGGGGAGAAAGTAGTATTTGAGAAGAATGGCAAACGCGAAGAGCTTAGTGCAGAAAAAATATTGCTGAGCGTGGGCCGTAAACCTGTTATTGAAGGGTTTGGCCTGGAGACCCTTGGCGTTGAAACATTGCGTGGAGGAATAAAGGTGGATGATAAAATGGCCACCAATGTTCCAAATGTATTTGCTGCCGGTGATGTCACAGGATTTTCGCTTCTTGCACACACAGCCTACCGTGAAGCCGAAGTTGTTGTAAATAACCTCACCGGAAGAAAGGATCATATGAGGTATAATGCAATTCCATCAGTTGTTTATACGAACCCGGAGTTTTCAGGAGTTGGACATACGGAAAAGACAGCAACAAAAGCAGGGTTGGAATTTAAAACCGTAAAACTCCCCATGGCATATTCAGGGCGTTTTATTGCTGAAAATGAAGGGGGAAGCGGCTCCTGTAAGGTCCTTGTTGGTGAAAAATACGGTGAAATTATTGGGGTTCATATGCTGGGAAATCCTTCGAGCGAGATGATCTATGGGGCATGCATGGCTATTGAAAATGAAATGACCCTGAAGGAAATGGAAGAGATCATTTTTCCCCATCCGACTGTTTCTGAGATATTCAGAGAGACAATTTTTGCAATTAATTAAAGACTAAATATTTACATCATGCCTAAAGCGCAATTTATTGATCCGGTTGAGAAACGAAAAGCCACAGAGCTGAAATTCAAGCCCATTCCGGTTAATCAGTATTCAAAGTCCATTGAAGAGGAAAAAGCAAATTTTTCCAATGACGATCTGAAACGGATCTATCACGATATGGTCGTGATCAGGGAATTTGAGACTATGCTTAATCAAATCAAGATAAGCGGTGAGTACCAGGGAGTACCTTACAATCATCCCGGTCCCGCCCACCTTTCTATCGGCCAGGAAGCTGCCGCAGTTGGGATGGCCTATACCCTTGATACCAATGATTTCATTTTCGGATCACATCGCAGTCATGGAGAAATACTTGCAAAAGGATTAAGTGCCATTGATAAACTGAGCGATAAGGAACTGGAGAAAATTATGGCTGAATTTTTTAATGGAACGATTCACCAGATTATCAAAAAGAATTTTAAAGGCTCTGTTAAGGAACTGGCTATTAAATTCCTTCTGTATGGTACACTTGCTGAGATATTTGCACGTGAAACCGGCTTTAATAAGGGGCTTGGGGGAAGTATGCATGCATTTTTTACTCCCTTCGGCGTATATCCCAATAATGCGATTGTGGGAGGTAGCGGAGATATTGCAGTAGGGGCGGCACTATTTAAGAAAGTAAATTTGAAGCCGGGGATTGTGGTTGCTAATATTGGTGACGCATCCATGGCTTGCGGACCTGTATGGGAAGGTATATCTTTTGCCACAATGGATCAGTTTTCCACACTCTGGGAGGGAGAAAGAAAAGGGGGTTTGCCACTGATTATCAATATCATGAATAATCAATATGGGATGGGAGGACAAACCTGTGGTGAGACGATGGGATATGAAATTGCTGCCCGAATAGGTGCCGGGGTAAACAAGGATCAGATGCATGCAGAAAGAGTCGACGGCTATAATCCGCTTGCTGTGATCGATGCCTATCGGAGAAAGAGGAAAATACTCGAAGAGAAAAGGGGACCTGTTTTACTCGATGTATTGACCTATCGTTTTAGTGGTCATTCTCCCTCAGACGCGTCATCTTATCGCTCAAAAGAAGAAATTGAGGCATGGCAGGCCCAGGATAGTATTCTTACCTACGGACAAGAGCTTGTAGAAGCTAAGGTTTGTTCACAGGCCGATCTGGACGATATCTGGAGTGGTGTAAAAGCTTCGATACTGGAAATTCTCAAACTTTCTATCGATGATGCAGTATCACCCAGGATGGATCTTTCTAAAAATCCGGTTCTGATCGAAGACATGATCCTTTCAAATGGTTCCGTGGATAGTTTTGATGACCGGGAAGCAGAAGTGAATCATCCCCTGGCTGAAAATCCGCGGGTGCAGCAGATTGCTAAAAAGGAGCGATTTGCGCTGGACAAGGATGGCCAGGCTCATTCAAAAATGAAGCAGTACCAGCTTAGAGACGGAATCTTTGAAGCTATTGCCGATCGCTTTTACAAGGATCCTACCCTGATAGCATATGGAGAGGAAAACCGTGACTGGGGTGGTGCCTTTGCCGTGTATCGCGGATTGACAGAAGCACTTCCCTACCATCGCCTGTTTAACTCACCTATTTCAGAGGCATCGATCGTTGGAACGGCTATAGGATATGCCATGTGCGGCGGCCGGGTAATCCCCGAAATCATGTATTGCGATTTT
Source organism: uncultured Bacteroidaceae bacterium (assembly GCA_964428945.1). Taxonomy (GTDB): domain Bacteria; phylum Bacteroidota; class Bacteroidia; order Bacteroidales; genus M55B112. The sequence goes on from CAYSAH010000240.1 coordinate 4,649, forward strand.
CTCGGAAGAAGTGGCGATGAAGTTTTTAATCAGTTGCCCAAATGGCAGGCCATGAGCGGGAATGTAATAAAAATGCCTGTTGTGGTAAGAGTTTCAGTTGGATCGAAATACGGGGCCCAACATTCCCAGGACTGGACATCCCTGGTAGCGCATATACCCGGGTTGAAAGTTTGTTTTCCGGTGACGCCTTATGATGCAAAAGGATTAATGAACAGTGCTCTACAGGGAACGGATCCTGTTATATTCTTTGAGAGTCAGCGGGTATATGATGTTGGAGAACTATTTAAGAAGGACGGAGTGCCAGAAGGATATTATGAAATTCCTTTTGGAGAGCCCGATATTAAAAGAGAAGGAAAAGATATTACGATACTCAGTATAGGAGCCACACTCTACCGTGCCCTGGAAGCTGCTGAGATTCTTGAAGATAAATATTCCTTGTCGGCCGAAATTATCGATGCACGCTCGATGGTTCCCTTTAACTATGAGCTTGTTATCGATTCTATTAAGAAAACAGGAAGAATTCTTATTACCGGGGATGCAAACGCTAGAGGTTCATTTCTAAATGATTTTGCCAGCAACATAACTGAACTTGCCTTTGATTTCCTGGATGCACCACCCGTTGTAGTTGGATCAAGAAACTGGATCGTTCCGGCATATGAACTCGAAGATGAGTTTTTTCCACAGGCATCATGGATACTGGATGCTATTGACCAGAAGATTGTACCTTTAAAAGGTCATCAATCGGTACATAATTTTACAGACCAGGAGCAGATAAGGAGGGCTAAGGCAGGTGTTTAATCTTTTCAGACCTTTACACAGGCAGATATATTTGCCTGGAAAAGAGGCTTCGGATAGATTGCCAGCCTGGGTTTCAGAAGTATTTCTCCAATAAGAGACGCTTAAGTTTTTTTATTTAGAAATGTATATATAAATAATTTGCAGGATGAGCTATTGGAGTAAGATCCCCGATAAAGAAGACCTAATTTCTGCCAATAACCAGCATGAAAAAGTCATCTGTGATGTAAATGCCCATGTACATACTCCCTTTTCTTTTAGTGCCTTTGACTCTGTTGAAGAGGCTTTTCAAATGGCAAAAAATGAGCATATAAAAGTATTGGGTGTAAACGATTTCAACACTACCGATGGATATGCTGAATGGGCGAAGTTTGCTTCCGAATATAAGATTTTCCCACTTTTCAATATTGAATTCGTTGGATTAAGTGAAGAGGAACAAAAGAAGGGAATCAAAATTAACGATCCAAATAACCCGGGGAGAATTTATATAAGCGGGAAGGGACTTATGCACCCCGCAAAACTTCCGGAACCTTATTTTTCGATCCTGGAGAGTGTGAAAAACAATTCCAACATGCAGGTGAAGGAGATGTGCGCTGCACTTAATGCGCATTTAAAAAATTCCGGCATTGATCTGCAGCTCTCATACGATGAGATAAGAAAAACGTATACAAGAGGGATGGTCCGGGAACGTCATCTCGCCAAGGCACTGCGCGTTGGATTTGTAGAAAGTAGTATGTCAGAATCAGAATTACCTGACCTTTTCCACAAGGCATTTTACAATCAAGGTTTAAAATCAGATCTGCATGAGAATGCGGCGATCGAGAATGAAATCAGAAGCAGGCTGCTCAAGGCCGGAGGACCAGCCTTTGTTCCTGAGAATCAGAAGCAGTTTTTAGGTCTGGAGGAGATCAGGCAGATAATACTTCACTCAGGGGGCAGTCCAACC
>CAYSAH010000241.1:0-5484 GCA_964428945.1 uncultured Bacteroidaceae bacterium
CCTGATACAATTTACGGTAATTTCTGTATCCTTCAATTCTTCTGCCAGCCAATAGGTATGCATTACCTGTGCAAGCTTAGACTGATAATATGCTTTTGCAACACTGAATGACCTGTTTTTGAATTCAGGGTCCAACAGGTCAACCTTTAAATCAGGATGCAGCATTAGCCCCTGGGAGGCAACCGTAATGATGCGACCCTGTTCGCTCTTCTTCAGATTCTCCAGGAGTAAATTGCTAAGAAGTACCGGGCCAATATGATTTGTTGCCCATATTGTTTCGATTCCATCGGGAGACATAAGCGGTTTCTTCCTGCTGATATCGAAATCTGCAGCGTTGTGTATCAGAACATCAATAGCAGGGTAACTATTTTTAATCTGATTTGCTGCATTTGTTATCGAAGATTTTGAAGCAAGATCAATTATTAAAAGCTCCACATCTTCTGAGGCAGCAGCTGTTTTAATTTCAATGAGGGCCTTTTCTCCACGTTCCTTATTGCGCGATCCGATAATAAGCCTGTAGCCTTTTTTAGCCATCTGTATACCGGCAGCCTTCCCGATACCTGCATTTGCACCTGTGATGAAGCATGTTTTATTATTATGCATCTTTTTAATGATTGAATACTGCCATTAATTGAAAACCTGTACCGCTAAAGATGTTGCTTTCCTGTTCGAAACCTGGGATCAGGTAGCGTTCCGGATTCCAGAAGGCCATGGTATAAAAGGACAATCTATCGTAGGTTATTGACCAGTTTATGAACCTGTAAAATTCACCGTTAAATGCGTCAATGAAAAGGATGGCTGAGAAATTGTGAATGATATTTATTGGGTAATTTAAGGAGATACCACCAAATAAAACATTCTGTTCAGATTGAAATGGCTTTTCACCCTGCATATAATACAAGGTTTCGGCAAGGAGTGTGAGTCCGTTCCCAATACTGAATGTGTAATCGAGACCGGCATTCAGCAAGGTCGAATTATCCAGCCTCAGAAGATCATCAGACAATTGAATAAGGGCACCTTCGAACCAAATGCCGATGCCAACGTCGATTTTAGCATCCAGGGCATAGCGGTTTTCCGGACAAGTCTGCCCAAGAAGACTGGCCGGAGGGAGAACCGCATCCGGATCAGCCTGGCGATGATGATAGGTCAATGCAAATTCTCCAGTGGACAAGGGGAATTGCGCTCGTCCGCCAAATTCAAAACTGTTTTTTTTGGAAGGAAAGATTTCAAGACCTTTTCTTTCATTATTTCCATAAAGTCCCCAAAGCCAGATATTAACATTGTTCAGGAAATAATACCGGCCCAGCAGTCCATAAACCCCTTTGGTCAGATGAAGCGGGTCCTTTGGATCAAGTTGATCAAACCACATCAAAGGCCGTATCATATTTGCGGAACCAAAATTGATCTTTTGCAAACCGGCCCTTATTTCAAATTGTTCTCCTGAAAGTTTAAGCCAGGCCCTGTAGGGCGCAAGTTTTTCATCCAGAGAGAGGGTATCATTACCTGTATATGATGCTATACCCCTTATATCCGCAGAAGCCTCTCCTTCAATTGTAAGATTCCCGACAGGTATATTCAGCTTTAGTTCCGGAATGTACCTCAGACCTCCCATGATCTGAAATGTTCCGGCAGGATTTATGGTAGACCAAGCAATCACTCGTCCGCTGAAATCAAGAACCTGGCCAGATAATCCGATCGTGCAAGACAGAGGAATTAGCAAACTCAATATGTTCAGGGTAGTTTTCATTTTTGATTTTCACCAATGTTTGCAATTCCATAGAAAAAGAACCTGACAAGCTCCATTGCCAGTTCATTTGGGTCCCTGTACATTTTAATTAACTGTTCATCCTTTATCATTGTAAAAATATGATTCAGGAAATAGATGATGAACTCTGGTTTTATATCCTTCCTGATTTCACCTTTTTTCTGGGCTTCAATATAGTCGGTATGGATCATTCCAAAAATTTTTTGAGTCATCTCTGTAATGTAGCCCATCATTTCGGGTTCACCATGAATGAGCAGATCGTCGAGAAACTCGCTGCTGATCTCAGAAGTCCCTTCCATTTTCATCTGAATTTGTAATTCGAGCTTCTCTGTAAAAGGGATCTCACGGTGCATGATATCCTGGTACTTTGTTATGGTTTCATCCAATGTCTTTTGCATGACCGTTTTTACAAGGTCCATTTTATTTGAAAAGAACTTGTAATAGGTCATTTTGCTCACACCGGCCGCATCGCAAATTTCTTCGATGGTCACCCTTTTAAAACCATATTTGAAGAATAAAGCCTTCCCGGTTTCGAGGATCTGTCGCTTTTTAGGACTGGACATAATGTTAATAAATATACGAAAAGAGTAATAAAATACAATTATCGTACAATATTATGCTATTTGTAAATACGAGTCAAGTAAAAAGGAAAAAGGAAAAAGGAAAAAGTACGACATGGTCACACTTTTTCCTTTTTCCTTTTTCCTTTTTACTTGCAATTAGACTCCGCTTTTTCCGTAGTTTGGAAGTACCCTTGCACTGGGATCATTCACATTGCAGTTCTCCCAGGTCTTATTTGGCATCCAGAACTCTGCAACGGTTTCGGATTGCCCGGGGAAATATGATTCAAAGATCTCCCTGTACATTAATGATTCTTTTGAAATAGGAGTTGCATGTGTATATTTCTTTTTCAGGTCCTGAAATTCCTTTTCCGTATACATTTCTTCAGCATATGCTTTAAGGTAGTCTACCATACTGTGACCTACGGCATCTGAAAACGCTGCTTTTTCCCTGTAAAGAATGTCTTGTGGCAGATAATCCCCCTCGAAAGCTTTCCTGAGCAGGTATTTCCCGATGCCGGTATTGTTCATTTTCATTTCAGGCCTGACCGACATCACATAATCGACAAATTCAAGATCACCAAAAGGCACCCTTGCTTCGAGCCCGCAGGAAGAGATACTTCTGTCTGCCCTCAGCACATCATACATGTAGATTTCACGAATACGCTTCTCTGCTTCTTCCTGGAATGCTGAAGGTGATGGAGCATAATCCGTATATTTATAACCGAAGATCTCATCACTGATCTCTCCCGTCATTAAAACTTTTATATCGGTGTTTTCTGCAATGTATTTTGATACAAGGTACATACCCATTGATGCCCTTATGGTAGTTATATCGTAGGTTTCAATATTGTAGATAAGGGAACTGAGCGTATCAAAAAGATCCTGTTTAGTAAACAGAACCTCCGTGTGGTCAGCCCCAAGATGATCAGCAACTATACGTGCGTATTTTGTATCGATGGGGTTTTCATTTATACCCACTGCAAATGTCCTGATGGGCTTATCCATCATTTTTGCTGCAATGGCACAAACAAGGCTTGAATCAAGCCCGCCGCTCAGGAGAAAACCAACCGGTACATCTGATTGAAGCCTTTTTTCAACACCTGCTGTCAGCGTAAGGTTAATATTCTGAAGGACTTCTTCCAGTTCATGATCAACGAAACTTTCAACTTTTGAAATATCCTTATAGCATATGAATTTCTCACCATCATATACATGCCCTGGAGGGAAAGGCTTTACCTCGTCGCAGAGCTTGCTAATGGCTTTCATCTCGCTTGCAAAATGTATAGCTCCATCCTCCCCGTAACCGTAAAAAAGAGGCCTGATCCCGATGGGATCCCTTCCTGCCACATATTTATCTTTCTCTTCATCGTAGATCACAAATACAAATTCCGCATCAAGTCTTTTGGCGGTCTCAAACAACCCAAGATGTTTATACATAGGGATGATCACTTCACAATCGGAAGATGATTGAAAAGAATAGCCCGATTCATAATCAGCCCTGAGTTGCGGATAATTGTATACCTCACCATTGCAAACAAGGTGGATCTTCTCAAAATGCATGGGCTGATTTCCATCATCTGATATGTCCATGATCTTCAGCCTGTGAAAACCCATCCAGCCCTTTTCTTTAAAATCAGCATAAATACTGTTATCCGGACCACGGTATTTGATCTTTTGAAACTCACTGGCGGCCCTCAAGCGCGTCATTTTATCACTTCCTGTATAAACTGCAAATCCGCACATAACAACTTCTTTAAATATTAAATCATTATCAAAATAGGGTGTAAATATATGAAACTATAACTAAAAACAATAAAAAAGATTAATAATTTTATAAAAATGATTGATTTTATGAAAAATTGATGTTATTGAAACTGCGAATGGATTGGAAAGATTATAATGTGTTAGGATGCTAAATCCTGATGCCTCGGGAATAGACCTGAAAGTTATATCACCTGTACAATGGATTATAAGTCGGAAGATAGTATTAAGGTATATCACCATTCGCAACAAAGGAATTTTAAATCCTGCAGCTTGTTTTCCCGGCAGACTTTGTATATTTATGCCACTACAAAACCAACTAACAAACAAACATGGAAAGTTCAGACAGTCGTCGTGATTTCATAAGAAAAGCAGTTTTTACAGCAGGTGCGATCACAGTAATCCCAAGGCATGTACTTGGTGGGCCAGGCTTTACAGCCCCAAGTGACAGGATCAATTTTGGCTATATTGGTACAGGGAAGCAGGTTATTACACTTTTGAACAGTTTTATTGATCTGCCCGAAGTCCAGGTTGTGGCAGCCTCAGATGTTGATTCCAAAAAACTTGCCAGGTTCAGGGGCTGGGTGGAAACAAAATATTCAGCCGGGGCATCAGCAAAAAAATTCAAGGGATTCGCAGCCTATCCTGATTACAGGGAGCTGCTTGCCCGCAAGGATATTGATGCTGTTGTTATAGCAACACCGGACCATTGGCATGCCATTCAGTCGATAGATGCCCTGAATTCCGGGAAGGATGTATACTGCGAAAAGCCCATGGCACATACCATTGAAGAGGGCAGGGCGATGGTGAATGCAACAAGAAGGAACGACAGGGTTTTCCAGACAGGAAGTATGCAGCGATCCTGGACCGATTTCAGGAAGGCGTGTGAGCTGGTTAGGAACGGTTACCTGGGGGAAATAAAAAAGGTGCTGGTAAATGTGGGAGGCCCTGGAAGACTGTGCGACCTGCCCGGGCAAGCTGAGCCTGATTACCTGGATTGGGACTCATGGATAGGACCTGCGGTCTGGCGTCCGTATAATGCTATTCTTGCACCACCGATCGAGGATGACAACTGGCCGCTTTGGCGGAGTTATATGGCATATGGAGGGGGAGGCCTTGCTGACTGGGGCGCACACATGTTCGATATTGCGCAATGGGCATTAGGAATGGATGAAACAGGACCTGTGAAAATCATTCCTCCCAAAGAACAAGGTGCCAGTTATGGCCTTAGCTTTATCTATGAAAATGGCGTTGAAATGGTACATGAGGATTTTGGCAGGGGCAATGCCGTCAGGTTTATCGGGACCGAAGGGACACTGGATATAAGCCGTGAATTCCTCGACTCTGATCCTGCAAGCATAGTTACGGCTCAACTCAAACAGAATGATACAAGGC
>CAYSAH010000241.1:5494-6382 GCA_964428945.1 uncultured Bacteroidaceae bacterium
CTCTATTACAGTGACAATCATTATAAGAATTTTACTGATTCAATAAAGAAAAGGAACAAGCCTGTGTGTGATGTTGAAATTGGTCACAGGTCTTCCACAGTTTGCAGTTTAGGTAATATAGCCTATCATTTGGGAAGAACACTGGAGTGGGATCCTGTAATGGAACAGTTTAAAAACGATGCTGTTGCAAACAGGCTCAGATCAAAGAAATACAGGGACGGATACAAACTTAATTAAGAAGCGATTCTATCCGAATTGCGAAATTGACCTTAGGGTCTCAAGCTCCCGGATCTCAATAAGCTTCCCGTTGATGCTTACAATTTTATCCTTGCGAAATTCGGAGAGGGTTCGAATAACATTCTCAGTGGTCATGCCAACGAATTCCCCAATTTCTTTCCTTGAAAGGGGAAGTTCAAATTCAGCATTGCGATATACATCGTTATAAAAGTACATCAAGAGGTGAGCAACTCTTCCGCGTAGCTGTTTTTTGCGGATCTCGAGTGATTCAAGAATAATTTTGTCAGAAACACGGCTCATTTTTTCCATAAGTCCCATAGCATAATTCCCATTTGACAGGATCAGGTTCCTGATCTGTTCCATATCGAGGCTGCACGTTACTGAGTCTTCAAGCGCAGTGACGGAGTAATTGTATTTTTCATTGGAGAAAACACTGAGCAGGCTCACATAGTCGAATGGTTTGGCTATCGTGATGATCTGCTCTTTCAGCTGATTATCAGTATGAAATAGTTTGACAAGTCCGCTCTTTAAATATATGAAGTCATGTATCTTATATCCTTCCTTAATTATAACATCCCCCTTTTTATATGCTCTCTCGCGCTTCCCTGAACAGTAAAGCTCTACCTCCTCCAATCCAAGTTTTGAGTAGAA
>CAYSAH010000242.1:0-6362 GCA_964428945.1 uncultured Bacteroidaceae bacterium
ACTGCCAGGAGTACGGTCAAAAACAGGAGTCTTTTCATTAAGAATTGTATTTGATAAATATGAATAGATTCAGTACCTGGCTTTTCTCATTTGATAATTTATTCCTTGTCTTAATTAAATTTTGAACAGTACTTATAAAAGAGACAATGGTATAACCCTATCATTTATTAATCCATAAGGTTTGCTTATCTCCGTCGAAATATATGAACATTATAATGAATTAAGAATTAATCCCTAATTTAGCTCTGACTACTAAAACTACACCAATGTATAAATCTGTTAAATTTCTGATAGCAGGAGTATTGTTGATTCTACCTCTTTTAAATTATGCCCAAACCGGAGCGATCAGGATCAACCAGGTAGGTTACTACCCCACGGCCAATAAAATTGCCTTCGTGACATTTGCAAAGGCAGGCACATTTGAAATAGTTGATGCCCAGACGGATGATGTTGTATTCACAGGTACTCTAACAGAGCCTGAATACTGGAGTGATGCCGGCGATACGGTTTGCCGCTGCGATTTCTCGGACCTTACGACACCCGGGACCTATAAAATACGTATTCAGGGATATGGCGAATCCTATCCATTTGAGGTCTCAGGAACTGTTTTACGCAAAGCCGCGTATGCTTCGCTCAAATCCTATTATTACCAGCGCTGCTCCTACGAACTTGAAGAAGAATATGCTGGTCTGTGGGCCCGTGCAGCCGGGCACCCCGATACTGCGGTTGTTCTTCACTCCTCAACCGGAAAATCAGGCAAAATTTCTTCTCCCGGAGGCTGGTACGACGCCGGGGATTTTGGAAAATATGTTATTAATGCAGGAATCTCTGTTGCAACGATGCTCTCCTTCTATGAAAACTTCAATGACTTTTTCGAAGATGGCTCCATACATATTCCGGAATCCGGGAATGGACTTAACGATCTCCTTGACGAAGTGAAATATGAACTGGACTGGCTCAAGACCATGCAGGACGAGGACGGCGGTGTATTCTTTAAACTTACTACATTGAATTTTGCAGGATTCGTTATGCCGGCCAATTCACTCTCAACGCGGTATGCAATCGGAAAAACGACGGCTTCTGCGCTCGACTTTGCAGCCATGATGGCTATGGCAGGGCGGATCTATGAAGATTACGATGCCGAATATGCGGCAGACTGTATTGCCCGGGCCATCGAAGCCTGGAACTGGGCCAAGGCAAATCCCGCTATCTATTTCCGTAACCCTTCTGATGTCTCAACCGGTGAGTATGGCGACAACAATGTAACGGATGAATTCATATGGGCAGCTGCCGAACTCTTCATCACAACTGCCAATGCAGAATTTCAAACTTACCTGGAAGACAGGAGCAGTTCTCTTACCTACACGGGAGCCCCTGGTTGGAACAGTGTCAGGCCCCTGGCCTCCCTTTCTCTTGCAACAAGACCAAATGGCTTGTCTGAGTCCCTCATTTCCACTATCAGAAATTCCATAGTCAGCCGCTCCGATACCTGGCTGGGGCAGATTTCCTCAAGCCCTGTAAGGATTCCCAAATTCTCTTATAGCTGGGGATCCAACAGTGGGATCGCAAATATTGGTGTCGGTATGCTATATGCCTACATCCTGAGCGAAGATGAAAAATATATTGATGGAGCCGCTGAGTGTGCCGACTATATCCTTGGGAAAAATGGAACCGGCTTCTCCTTTGTCTCCTCCTATGGCTATAAAACACCAATGAATTTCCATCACAGGGCTTCGGGTTCCGACGGGATTCCACAGCCTGTACCGGGATTCGTCTCGGGCGGACCCAATTCTGCACAGCAGGATGGAGAAAGGTATCCTTTCGTTAACCCGGCAAAATGCTTTGTCGACGTGGTTGGCAGCTATGCCTCCAATGAAGTATGCATCAACTGGAATTCCCCATTAACAGTCTTATTGGCAGGTGTGGATGCTGTCCTGGGCGATCAGGGTACGGTTGAATTCGAAGTGCCCATGAGTGTAAATAATCCTCCGGCCCTTAAGATAACTACTCCGGTATACGCGTCGAAGATCGGCTCTGATAAACCCTTTATTGTTAAAGGAACAGCAACTGATAATGAAGGCATTTCCAGGGTAGAGCTGTATATTGATTCAAGGTTTATAGGTGAAAAATCGGATGCAGAGTTTCAATGGGACCTCGAACCTATTCCTTTCGGTGATCACACAGCAACTATTCTTGCCTTTGACATTTATGGTCTTACCTCGGAGTTAACAAACCAGTTCACTTACCGGCAGGTTTATACGATTCCCGGTTTCATCGAGGCAGAAGATTATTCAGGTATGTCAGGCATCTCTGTCCAGAATACAACAGATATTAATGAAGGGAAAAATGTGACAGCAACAAATACGGGTGATTGGTTTGAATATCCCGTAAATATTACTGAAAGCGGGTATTTTCGTGCAGAATACCGTGTAGCCAGCAGCGATGGAGGGGGTGAATTTGAATTAAGAAAGAATGCTGCTATCAAAATCTCAAGCTACACTATTTTGCCAACCGGTGGTGCCCAGGAATGGATAACAATTTCGGACACGGTACAATTGACTGAAGGAAATATGAATTTGCGCATTCATGTTCTGTCCGGGGGATGGAATATGAACTGGCTGAATTTTGAGAAAGTTGAACCAACAGCTTTAAATGAATTTATTGTTCCAGGTTCCGGGCCAGCTCTTTCAGTCAATCCAAATCCGGTTGCTGATATCTTTCATTTGCAGTATAACTTAGCTATGCCCGGCGAAGCAGAATTAAGGCTCTTTGATATCAATGGAAAATTGATTACTAATTTATCCTTTATGCCTCCCGATTCCGGACCCGGGAAAATTGACTGGGCCTCGAATTGTTCACTCAATGCTGGGATCTATTATCTTGCGATAATGCAGAACGGACAGGGAGTAGCATCCTGTAAAGTGCTAAAAGTTAAATAAAATGTTACATTCAACACATTTACCTTTCCGTTGTATTAATATCCGGGAAAAGATCCTTTAAGAGGTGAAGGGATCTTCTTCTAATGATTGTCCTGAATAAAATATACTTTCAGGCACATTGCAAAGAAATTGTTATGGTATACTGATCCTTAATTTTAAGCTTATAATTTAAGATCCTTACGATGGAACAAATTAGAAAATCAGGAAAAAGAAAGATTTATATTTTCATACTTCTGGCCATATTCCTGTTATCCATCTACCTGTTAAGCAGCTTTCTTGACTTTGAAGATATAATCAATCGAATCGGTCCCGGGAATGGCTATATTATTGTTTTTGTGGCATCCTTTTTTGCCGGATTCTCTGCCCTGACAATATTTTCATTTTACAGCCTCCTTATTACCTTCATTTCAGGGGGGCTAAATCCTGTCCTTCTGGCACTGGTTGCAGGAACCAGTCTTTCCCTGGGAGATATGTTCATGTACTATTTCGGTCGAAATGGAAGGGACCTGATTTCAGGTAAGCTCGACAAACAGATTAACCGCATGAGCCAGTTTTTCAGGCACCGCAACAGGGAAAAATACATCCCCGTTATTTCCTGGTTCTACCTTAGTTTTATTCCCCTGCCAAATGATTGGATCCTCCTGTTCCTGGCTTCCATCAGGTATCCTTCAAAAAAAATGAACCTGATAATTATCTTTGGAGATTACACACATGTATGTGTGCTTACAATTCTTACTGTAAAGGGCATTATGCTGTTTGCATGATCGAATAGATGATATTCTTAAATTTACCTGCTACAAAAAACATAGAATGGAATTTTTCAGAATTATTGATGTTTCAATTTCAGAACCATTGATCCAGCAAAAATTAACCCTTCAGAACCTTGATAAATTCTGCGGGAGCATTTTCCCTCTCGACCAGGGAATTGAAGTTTGTAAAACAGGAGGCATGTGGGGGGAATTCACGATTCGTCGGGACAAGATCAGGGGGGGTGTGCGCTTCTCAATGCTGGACTGTCCCAATGCCCTGGCCTGGACGATCACAACAGGATATCCGCCTGCACGCGACAAGATCGTCGTACACCTGACCATCAACAGGGAAAGGAAACAAAAAGAGTTTATCGAAGAAATAGAACTGTTTTTAGAAGATCTTCATGACGGCTTGATAAGTAATTTTATAGAAAATTAAACTTAGTCAGAATCATCAGAAGATGTTTGCTGGCTTTTTACTCAACCCTTTATGTTTTTTTCTTGCGTTTCTCCACTATTTGTAATTAACTTTAGACCCTCTGAAATGCCTCTTTAGCTCAGCTGGTAGAGCAGCTCATTCGTAATGAGCAGGTCGGGGGTTCAAGTCCCCTGAGAGGCTCATTTTTCTCCATGTATGCGTCCGACCTGGATCAAAAAAAGTAAGCTATGCAGGACTTTAAAAGAAGAAAGTTTATAAAGGTCAGCGCATTATCCGGTCTTGCCCTGGCAACTCCGATCTTTGCCTGTGGTATGGAGAAAAATATTTCATCACCACCACTTTTAAAAAAAGGCAAGTCAAAAGTATCTGCCATAAAAGGTCTTGATCTGTCTTCCATGACCCGCGATGCCATTGATGCCATTGGAGGGATGAGGTCCATTGTTAATCCTGGAGACACTGTCTTTATTAAACCCAATTTTGTAAACTTTCCATGGGCAAAGGACAACAATTGCTTTCATAACGGGGAGTGCACAAAACCTGAAATTATAATTGCAACAACCGAGGAGTGTCTTAAAGCCGGGGCCTCTGAAGTTATTATCGGCGAAGGCTCTCACCTCCCTTCCTTCGATTGGAAATATGCAGTAACATTTGATAATAAAACCAACCTGCAGAGAGAGGCCAAAAATCTTGCTGCAAAATACAAAGCCAAAGTTACCCTGGCATGCCTTGAAAATGATTCCCCCGAATGGGTTGAAATACCTTCAGTGACCCGACATGGCCAAATTGCAATATCAAGTCTGGCTGCCAAAGCAGACAAGGTAATTACACTGCCTGTTGCCAAAACCCATTCCTGGTCACAGCTGACCTTAGGAGCAAAGAATTTCCTGGGTATAACACCCCTTTCACGTTACGCCCAGTGGGTCGACAACAGTTGGTGGAACCGTGGTAGTTTCGATCATAGCAGTCCCCAGGCGATAGGCCAGGTATTCCTTGATATTGTGAAGGGAATCCGTCCTGCACTGTCTATAATCGATTTCTCAATAGGTATTGAGGGTGACGGACCAACCATGAGCAATGGAGGCATTCCGATAAATGTAAAAGATAAAATTGGCACCTGGGCCATCATTGCAAGCACTGATGTCATGGCCGCGGACGCAACTTCCGCAAGGATAATGAATCACGATATCACTAATATCCGGCAATTGAACATGGGATTTGAAATGGGTCTTGGAGTGATAGACTCAGAAGATATAGAAGTAATAGGGGAAAGTATAGATAATTTAAGGGTTAATTGGAAACCTGCCAGATTGAAAAACAGATAGTGTTCTGCATGAACCCTTCCCCTCCCCGATTGTTATTCTGCCTGGTTAAGAACTGAATATGAGCAGGAGCGACGTACCAAAGAAAAAAATCACGCTTTCAGGACTGAAAGAAGCATTTCGGCTCTTTAAGTATATAAAACCCTACGGAGGGAAGTAGGCCATAGGGCTTTTCTTTCTTCTCGGATCCAGTCTTGCCAACCTTGCTTTTCCAAAGCTCCTCGGGGACCTTGTTAACTCGGGGAATGCAGGAAATCTTGCTGACGACATCAACCGCATTGCCCTGATCCTGGCAGGACTGCTGCTTGTACAGGCCACCTTTTCCTATTTCAGGGTTATACTTTTTGTCAATGTCTCTGAAAATGCTCTTGCAGACCTCCGGCAACATACCTACAACCACCTTATAAAACTTCCATTAAAGTTTTTTGACAAAAGAAGAGTCGGAGAATTGAACAGCAGGATCTCATCTGATATCTCCCTTCTCCAGGAAACCCTTACTTCGACACTTGCTGAATTTATTCGCCAGCTTATTATAATTTTTGGAGGAATAACCCTTCTGCTCATCACATCGGGGAAATTAACCTTGTTCATGCTGATGATACTTCCTGCAGCTGTCCTGCTCACAGTATTCTTCGGGCGTTTTATAAGGGCGTTTTCAAAGAAAGCTCAGAAAGAAGTTGCAAACTCGAATACCATAGTTGAGGAAACTCTGCAGGGGATAAGGAGTGTAAAAGCATATACCAATGAGCCTTACGAGATCAACAGGTACAAAAAGAAAACCATTGATATTGCAAAAATTGGCATAAAGGGAGGTGTTTACAGGGGAGCATTCTCCTCTTTTATGATTCTTGGCCTTTTTGGGGCAATGATCGCTGTAATATGGAAAGGATCCACCCTTTTGGCTTCCGGTGATATT
>CAYSAH010000243.1:0-6325 GCA_964428945.1 uncultured Bacteroidaceae bacterium
TAGTGAGAAGTAGGAAATGTATAGTGAGAAGTAGGAAATGTATAGTGAGAAGTAGAAATTGAATAGCAAGAAGCAGAATATGAAAAGCAAGAAGTAGGAAATGAATAGCAAGAAGTAGGAAATGTATAGTGAGAAGTAGAAATTGAATAGAAAGAAGTAATAAATGAATATAGAGAAGCGGGATATAAATAGAAAGAAGTTGAAATTAGAGGGGGAGAATACATGTTTTGTTTATTCGCTGTGATCCTCTCACTACTCGACCTCCGCGAGCCACAGCCTACAGCCTACAGCCTATCGCCTATAGCCTATAGTCTTCCGGCTTTGCGAAATTCTTCACCCCGGGCTATTGAAGTTGGATCCCTCCGGGATCCGGGACAATTCAGATGCTAATGACTTATAGTCTTGCTTATTTCTTGTGATTTTGTCACTACTCGACCTGCGCGAGCCACAACCTACAGCCTACAGCCTAAAGCCTATAGTATTCTGACTTCTGCCCTCTGTTTTCCGTCTTCCGTCTTCTGCCCTCTGCCCTCCGCCTTCAGCCCGCACCATTTATTTATGATGTGCGATTAAAATAGAACAATACCACTGTTTTATACGCCGTTATTGAAAATGATTTGTTTATTTTGTTGTCTCTTTGAACGATATGAATATTTTAGACCTGATTTTAGTCATCCCGCTCCTGTGGGCTTTGTACCGGGGATTCCGTAAAGGGCTTGTATATATGCTTGCTTCTCTGGCTGCCCTGATACTTGGAATTATTGGTGCTGTAAGGTTCCATGAAAAAGTGGGGACCCTGCTCAACAACTGGTTTACGATCAATCAGGAACAGCTTAACCTGGTCTCTTTTGCAGTCACCTTTGTGCTGATCGTGCTGGTGGTGCACCTGGCGGCATTTCTCGTTGATAAGCTCATAAAGGCAGTGGCACTTAGCCTGGTAAACCGCGCTGCTGGTATGGTTTTCGGCTTCCTGGTAACGGCCTTTGTGATTAGTATTATTCTTATGCCGCTGGATGCCGCCAACAAAAAAAAGGAATTTCTCAGTCAGGAAACGATAGAAGGGTCTTTATTATTCCGCCCTTTAACTAAATTTGCACCCGCTGTATTTCCATATCTTAAAAGAGACGAGTTCAGGAAGTATTTTCCGCAGGAGAAAGAGGAAAAAAGACCAGGAGTAGAACAGGCGTGACGATTTTCTGGCAAGCCAATGTAAAAAAGGCAAACTGAAACTAAAAAGGATTTGAGTACCATTGATGAGGCATTTAAATAATATTTCAATTTTATATAGAGAATGAATTTTGTAGAAGAGCTGAAATGGAGAGGAATGATCCACGATATTATGCCGGGGACAGAAGAGTGCCTGGCAAAAGAGATGGTATCAGCCTATGTGGGAATAGATCCTACGGCTGACTCCCTTCATATCGGGCACCTTGTGAGCGTGATGATGCTTAAGCACCTGCAACATGCCGGCCACCGTCCCATTGCACTTGTTGGAGGCGCCACAGGGATGATAGGCGATCCCAGCGGGAAGTCCCAGGAGCGGAATTTACTGAATGAAGAGACGCTCAGGCACAACCAGGAATGCCTGAAAAACCAAATCAGCAAATTCCTTGATTTTGAATCTGAGATTCCCAATAAGGCGCTCATGGTAAATAATTACGACTGGATGAAGGACTATACTTTCCTTGCATTCATTCGTGATATTGGCAAGCATATCACCGTGAATTACATGATGGCTAAAGACTCTGTTAAAAAGAGGGTCTCCTCCGATTCGGGGAGCGGAATGTCTTTTACCGAATTTACTTATCAGCTCGTCCAGGGATTTGATTACCTGCATCTGTACAGGGAATATGGATGTAAACTGCAGATGGGAGGCTCTGACCAATGGGGAAACATTACCACAGGTACTGAATTGATAAGGAGAAAAGAGGGAGGGGAGGCTTTTGCCCTGACCTGTCCGCTCATTACAAAGTCAGACGGAGGTAAATTTGGAAAAACAGAGGAAGGTAACGTCTGGCTCGACCCGGAGCGCACCTCACCCTATAAGTTCTACCAGTTCTGGCTCAATGTATCAGACGAGGATGCAGAAAAGTATATCAGGATATTTACAATGCTTGATAAAGCCAGCGTCGAAGCGCTTGTTAAAGAACATCAGGAGGCTCCTCACCTCAGGGTATTGCAAAGAAAACTGGCTGAAGAGGTGACTACGATGGTGCATTCCGTTGAGGATCATCAGATGGCTGTTGAGGCATCAGGGATCCTTTTTGGCAATGCAACAGCAGAGACACTGGGCCGAATCCCTGAAAACATGTTCCTGTCTGTTTTTGAGGGAGTGCCCAATTATACAATTGAGGCAGACAGGATGGAAGCTGATCTGATGACGCTTCTAACTGAAGATACAGACGTGTTTCCTTCAAGGGGAGAACTCAGGAGACTGGTTCAGGGAGGCGGACTAAGTTTAAACAAAAGCAAGGTTTTGGATCCTGACCTGGTCCTGACAAGCGGAAATTTCATAAATGGCAGGTACCTGCTGGTTCAAAAAGGGAAAAGAAATTATTATTTAATACGAGTAAAAAGCAATTAAACCCAAGATAATGAGTAAAAAGGAACAACAAGGTATGAATTTCAGTTCTGTAGATCTTTTGATCTATATCTGGAGCAAAAAATGGATACTGGTCATCGTCAGTTTCCTCGCTGCAGTTTCTTCGATTGTCATTTCACTGACGATCACCGAGAAGTATAAATCAACGGTTGTTATGTTCCCTACAACCGGGGCTTCCATATCAAAATCTCTTCTTGCAGCAAATTACATGGGAAGGGAAAGCGCCTATGGCTTTGGTGAGGAAGAGCAGGCTGAGCAGTTGCTGCAGGTGCTGAACTCGGAGCAGATCAGGGAGAGGATCATGGTGAATTATGATCTCATGAATCACTACGGTATCGATCCTTCATCAAAATACCCCTATACTCAACTCGCCAACGAGTACAAAAAGAACATCAGTTTCAGGCGAACGGACCTTATGTCTGTTGAGATCAGTGTAATGGATTCTGATCCGCAAATTGCTGCTGACATTGCAAATGATATTTCCGACCTGATCGACACAGTTTATAACCAGATGAAGCAGGAGCGGGCCCTTGCTGCATTTGAACTGGTGAAGAAAGAGTATGCCGATGCGGTGGTGGAAGTGCAGGTTTTAAAGGATTCCCTTCAAAAAATAGGCGGAGATATATCAAAATCACTGAAGGCAACAGGAGGCTCTTCCATGGCACAGGTTGCAAGAGCCCTGGCAGAAAATGGAGGTATCTTTGTAACACTTACAACCCAGCTGGATCATGAAACCGAAAGGCTTTCGGACCTGCGTGAGCGTTTCCAGGAAGCCAGGGTAGAATCCGTACAGGAGCTGCCGCACAAATTTATTGTCGACCGTGCCTATCCGTCTGAAAAGAAAGCATACCCTAAAAAGTCGATCATCGTTCTGGTCTCAACAGCATCGGCCTTTCTCTTTACATTGATATTTTTGATCATCATCGACAGTCTTAAAGAAAGAGCTTCGGCGATCAGGGAGGATTAGTGCAGGCATTAACCAGGCATATAAAAGCGCCAATGTGGCTTTGGATAGCTGCTTTGGCCTATGTAGCAATAAATGCAATATTTATTGCCTATGAGGTTTATTATCTTCCTCTCCTGCCAGTTGCCTTATTGTTTGTTCTTGTGGCCTTTACCCGTTTGGATATCCTCCTGTTATCCATTGTATTCTTTGCCCCACTGTCCTTGCAGCTATCCTACCTGGTGGAAGGGATCGGAGTGGATCTTTACCTTCCTACTGAGCCCTTACTGGCCCTGCTGCTGATGGTCTTTGCTCTTCGATATTTTAAAGGATACAGGACCGACCTGAGGATCCTCCGGCATCCTGTAACGCTGGCCATCTATTTCAACCTTGCATGGATGATCGTCACCATTTTTTCCAGCAGTGACCCCATGGTCTCCGTTAAATTCTTTGTTTCCAGGCTCTGGTTTATCGTTGGCTTTTACCTGGTGGCCATAGAAATCTTCAGGAAGGAAAGCAATCTAAAGCGCTATGTCTGGATGTATATCGCGGCATTTTCAATAGTAATGGTTTACACGCTTGTCCGGCACTCGGCCTATGGGCTCGACAACCAGATGATGGCCCACAGCATGATGCAGCCATTTTACAAGGATCATACATCCTATGGTGCTACACTTGCCTTTCTCTTCCCTGTGGTGATCACTTTTTTTGCATTAACAAAAAAAGGCGACCTGAATGCCCGTTTCCTGCTTATACTTTTAATGCTCTTTTTTGGAGCAGGAACCATTTTTTCATATACACGGGCGGCCTGGGTAAGCCTGATCGGCGGGTTGGGAGTTTGGGCAGTCATTAAATTAAGGATCAGGTTCGAGATACTGGCAATTGCAGGTGGAATTCTTATTGCCCTTTTCTTTGTATTCCAGCCCATGATCATGCTGCGACTGGAAGATAACCGGACAAAATCTTCAGGGGACCTGGCTGAACACGTCCAGTCCATTTCCAATATAAGCAACGACCAGTCGAACCTGGAGAGGATCAACCGCTGGAGTTGTGCTGTAAGAATGTTCAGGGAACGACCTGTTTTTGGTTTCGGACCGGGTACGTACCAGTTTGAATACGGCAGGTTCCAGAGATCCTACGAAAAGACAGAAATCAGCACGGATTTTGGATCAAGGGGAACGGCACACAGCGAATACCTCGGACCATTATCGGAATCCGGGATCTTTGGAATGCTGAGTGTATTGTTAATTATTATTACCACGATTTATACAGGTGTGCGGGTTCACCTGCATGCAAAATCGCGAAAGATAAGGATTCTTTCCCTCGGGGTTCTGATCGGACTGGTAACCTACTATATCCACGGTGTCCTGAATAATTTCCTGGATACTGATAAGGCATCGGCATTATTCTGGGGATTTACGGCTATGATCGTTGCCATGGATATCTATCACAGTAAAAACAGCGTCGAGGGGATGGAAGAAAAGAAAGGATCAGGCACCGGGGAACTCGGCACTTAGGATTGAAATATCATCGAAAATAGCAGCACTTCCTTCAAGTATACCCTGCTTCTTAATGATGGAATGCACATTCCTTTCAATGGAAGCGTTATTTTGCAACTCAATTTCCAGTTTTTCTGTTCCAAACTCAACCCCGGCTTCATTCAAAACTTCAACCAGCCCATCGGTGTAACAAAGCAATTTCGAATGTTCATCCATTGAGATCGACTGGACCTGGACAAAAGGCAGTTCATCGAGCATTCCCATTCCTACAGCGCCGTTTTTAAGTTGTAAGGTCTCCCTGCTTTTGGTTTTAAATAAAATGGGGGGATTATGACCGGCATTAACATAATAAAGCACCCTGGTACTGTAATTGTATTTAGCAATGAACAACGTTATGAATTTTTCGCCCTTGGCACTGTTCATGACCCTCCTGTTGAGTTTTACAAGTAAGTTCTCAAGTGAAATCTCCTCTGTAAAAAGTGCCTGGAGATTGGCCTGGAAATTTGACATTAATATAGCCGCTGAAATTCCTTTTCCCGAAACATCTGCAATGCAAAAACCAATTTCGTTCTCGTTTAATTCGATCACATCGTAGTAATCACCTCCAACATCGAAGTGAGGATGGTAGAAGGCAAACATCTTTATATTACCATTGGAAGGCAATTGCTCGTCTTTGGGTATGAGCATATTCTGCATCCGGCTGGCAAGTTCCATTTCACGCTTCAGGGCCTCCTGCCTGAGAGATTCCTTGAATAAGCGCTTATTTTCAATAGCAACAACAATAATATTGGAGAGCGTTTGAATGTAGCGAAGATGCTTGATGATCGGGCTCATCCCTTCCCCTTCTTCCTCTATATCCCCGATAAGCACATAGGCAATGGGTTCGTCCTTGTCCGTAACCGGAATAACGATGTCCACTGGTTCGGGGAACCGGTCGGGTTCGGATGTTACAAATGAAATCTCGTTAAAAGTATGCAGATCTGTTGTGATGCTCAGATTTTTAAAGAAATTCTGTGAAAAACCAGAATTGAGCAGGCATTCCCATTTCTCGCCCAGCTTAATTACCATTACCTTACCGATCGACAGGTCATCTGTAAGTAACTTTTCAAACCTTCGTATCAGCTCACTTATGGAAACATTTTCATTAATGGCAAGTGTAATATCAAGAAGGGCATTAAGCTTGAATTTAATATTAGATTTATTTTGAGACCCTGCCATGTAATAAGTTAATTAATTCACCTAAAGATAGGGATTTTTATTTCTTGACCCTTTCAGAGTAGG
>CAYSAH010000244.1:0-6311 GCA_964428945.1 uncultured Bacteroidaceae bacterium
TATTGTAATTCCTCCAATCCTGAGCGGGAGTCCCGGTTCAAGCCTGTGAACATCATATCCGAATCCGATACGGTTTTCCATAACACAAGTTTACAGCTTCAGACTTTCAAAATCAAATCCTAGCGTAAATCTTAGTGTATTGGCAAGCGGGCTATCCTGTCCATTCGTTGGAACGAGATAAGCAAAATCCAAAGAAAATACATTGAGTTTTAACCCAACTCCAAGCGTAAGATATTTTCTGTTTCCCTTAACAGATGATTCATGAAAATAGCCACCCCGGATCGCAAACTGGTTGCGATACCAGTATTCCACACCGGTACTGATCATAACTTCTGCCATCTCTTCACGGAAAACAGAACTGTAAGTACCGTCGTCATAACTGATCCCTGGAGAATCATAGAAAGATTGTATCATCCCCAGCACAATTGATTCCGGCTCTGGTTTTCCCCTTATAACCGAATCTCCTTCTATAACCGGACGTGTAGGGACAAGTAATTTATTGAATTCAAGAATGAAACTTAATGAATTGTAATCATCCAGATCGTAATCGAAGCGACCTCCCAGCCTTATATTGGCGGGCAATGGAATTTTTTTTGCATCAGCAGTATATGAAATGGGAGTCCCCAGATTAGAAAGTGTAAAGCCAAGTGCATAGCCTGCATCACTTCCATTTAACCTCAGGTCATTCTGGTAATAAAACCCCAGGTCTGAGGCAACTGCTATACCGGGTTTGGACTCTTCGCCGCTGACAAGCTGTCCGCTGGTAAGATTGGAATGTATATACCTGAATATGATCCCACCTGAAAAATTATCAGTAAACAACCTTGAATATCCTGCATCAACAGCCATCTCAAATGGAGTGAACTGTCCCTGTATTTCTCCTTCAATGTCGGTAAAAGTAATCTGTCCAAGCGAGAAATACCTTAATGATCCACTGATAACCTGGTCCCTCGTTGGTTTATAATAGGTAGAAAGATATGCAAGATTTATATCAGGGATGATCTTCCTGAGCCATGGCGTATAGGATATTGCCAGGCCTCCATCTTCTTTCATAAAGGCATATTTTGCAACATTCCAGTGCTGAGAGTTTATATCCGGCAAGCTTGCTACACCTGCATCTCCAAGTGCCCCGGCTCTTGAATCAGGCGCAATTGTAATAAAAGGTACAGCAGTGTTAATTGTATTCAGGTCACCACCTTTCAGTTCCCGTATCGTTACCTGACCAAATAAGTTTGTTCCCAACAAGACTGCCAGTACAAATAGTAATGTAAATTTTCCCGCTTTCACCCAGCTTTTTTTTAGCATTTATTTTAAATTTTTGGAGCACAAATATAGCAGATTTTCTTTTTTTGAACCTAACATTCAATTATATATACGCTTTAATTGGCTCGTTATTATGATATGCCTAAATAATATTCTTTCTTATCTTTTTATTATAAGTCTGCCAGAACCTGTTGCTTCTTCACCTTCTTCGGTACGGACAAACACCTTATAGACATATAAACCTCCTCCAAGTGTTGCACCGCCCATTGAATTTCCCTCCCAGGACAGGGGTTCTAGTCTGAAACCTGAAGAATACTGTTGAGATTGAAGAACAGTTACAAGGTTTCCTCTCATATCATATATTCTAATTATTACCTCCATTTCCACTTCAGGCCTGTTGTGCTCAACATTAAAGAAGGTTTGGTCAGCGACTGGATTAGGATAATTGAAAATCTCGGTGAGAAGCATTTCAGTTGACTCGACCACGATAAAATTTAATGATTTCCGGGATGAATTGTTAAATATATCCCAGACTTTTACCTCAATGGTGTGTTGTCCAAGCGGCAAATCATTGTAAGGGTACCTGACAGATCCGGAGCTGTAGCTGTCGGTTTCGGCCTGGTAATATTCATTGAGTATCACGGCATTGAACCTGTCATTATTAAGTGTGGCCGTAAGGTCGTGTCCAATTCCGTTTCCTGTGGTATTTATGCCATAGGGATCTTCAACATACACCAGCAGTTCTGGTGAGGAGTTTACGATTCCTCCGTTCCGGAACAGCGAATCATTCATGAATATTCTTATCGACGGACCAGTGGTATCCAGTGCTGAAAAATCGCCAAGTCCACCAATCGTAAGGCTGGATGAGGATCCATGCCCATCTTCCGCCTCATTGAAAATATAATAGCTTATCCTCCCTTCACCTATGTTGTATCCAATATCCTTTGGTACATAAAAACCAAATGAAAATCCCCCGTTAATCACCGAGGCATTTCCCTTGTACAATATGCTGTTCCTTAACTGGAACTCGAGGGCATTGCCACCATCGTTGGACAGCGTTTTTAAATTGGATTTTTTATCATATACGATCGGGATCACGCTTCCACTAAAGTCCTTCATCAGATTACCCGAAGGATCCTCAATGTGTCCGCTGATCGTCACAAAATCAAGAGCGGATATAGTGTCTGTCAAATTTTCTATTGCAACATGGTTGACAGAATCTGTTATTACAACATTTTTTGGCAGCGATAATTTAATAGAAGGGTCCCCAAGAAGTGTAAAATTCCGTTTATTGGTTCCAGGTCCTGCCGCATTTTTACTGTATACTATAATATCCCCCAGGCAGAAGTATTCCCCGTTGTCTTTTGTTTCGAAAACCTTTTCGTAGAACTTCTCATTTAGAACATGGTTGGGGCCTGAATATACAAGGCGTGTAGTTGTAAACAGCGCAATACTTCCTCCCATTGGATTTAAAAGTACCTCTTCACCGGCAGTTGATATTTCAGATTTTCCTGCAACATTGTATTCATCATACCTGCTGAACTCACATGTAGCGGTCATGAAAAGAGGATATTTCCCTTCATTATTCCATGCCTTTATATTTGTGATGTCAAGGATCTTTTCATGTGCAAGTCCTGTTACTCCTCCATGTCCGGTGTAATTTATGATCAATGCACCCCTGTTCATCTGATCGTTTATAGCGCGGGTTACATCAGGATACCTGTCCCCGGTCGGGGTAGTCAACTGCGGGTAGGAATCCAGGAATATCTTATTGATGTTGTAATCAGGGTATTCGCTCTCAATATAGTTTGCAAGACTGTTTGCCTGCTGCATATGTATGTTCCCGTCTTCATCATCCCCTATCAGGCAAATATAGTTTCTCCACTCCCCGATGGTTGAAGATTGGTCGTAGGATATTATTTTATCGACCATTTGTTCTGCCTCCTCAACTGTGGAAACAGGCAATCGGCCGATTCCAATATCAAGCAGGCCGTCATAAAGCTTCTCACCCGTATCCAGCAAACCGAAAAAGTCATCTGAAACAAAAGAATTTGTTGGGATAAGAGAGTTAGACGACTGGTAGGTCATGATAAGGTTAGGATTGTAGGATCCAGTATCTTTGTTATCAAATGATCCATCGCCGAAAAGCAGGAGATATTTTGTCATTGATTCAGGTGAAAATTTGTCGTAATACATTTTCAGGTAATTCCGAAGTGCACTTACATTGGGCGTACCTGATGAAAATTCGTTGAAGATCATTTCCTGGGTAACCAGGTCAACGCTGAGTCCATCATGCTCCTTCCTGTATTCCGCGAGCCTCTGGGCTTGTTCTTCGAATTCTTCTGCATAAACGATAAGCATTTCAGGTGGAGATGAACCGTGCAGATCCTGGTTTTTTAGCTTACCAAGGTCTGAACCTTTAAATTCGGGAACTGGAAAACTTCCATTCGTATTGAAGGCAATAAACTCTCTTAATTCACTACTTTCCAATTTGAACTTTGCGACATTTCCTGTTAACGAGGCGGGTATATTCCCAGGTTTTGCCGGATCAGATATTTCCCAGATTACTGTATTACTGCTTACATTTCCTAACTGGAATTCACATACTGCCCCGAAGGAGACTGACCTGCTATCGCGGAAACGCAACTCATTTCCGCTAAGCTCAAGTTTGGAGCGACCGTTTATGGTAATATAGTTCAGCCAGGCCTCTGAATTTGAATTTGGTTGAAGATATTCCACCTGGACGGTAATATTCTGCTGACTGGGTTTATAAGAAAATATTGAGCTGCCCTCTATGGCAAAAGTTGAAGTGTATGAGCTTAAATTAACCGTGCCAATTGAAAATGAACCAAGATTATTGTTGTTGGCTTTAACTGATATCGATGAAAGTTCATTCGATCTCACAGCTGCGTTGACCATAATTTTCAGGCTGTCACTTAAAATGAGATTATTAAGAGCAAAAGGGTAAGTTCCGGAAAGAGTAAGGCTGTAATTATCACCATACCATTCACGTCCTGAGGACAACAGATTGTACTTTTCATCTTCTCGGAAGTCGAGAATATCGTAACTGTTCACAATTTGGTCAGCAGTGGAAATGCTCAGAACCACATTGGCAGGTGATTGCGATGCACCCAGGCCATCAGTGAGGAAGTAAAACCCGCGGGTGCTGAAATAATTAAGCTCATGCCCGAAGAACTTTTCAGTCTCATTGTATTTCCAGGTAACAGGACCCTGAGCATAAAACAATATAAAATCACCCGGTCCGAAGAGCTGATCCCCACCTTTTGACATATAGAATGGAAGTTCTGTAAGATCATCATAACTGCCTGCACTGTAATCCTCAGGAAGCAGGACCGCGCCTGCTCCAAATATTTTAACCAATGCAGGGTTCCGGAGCCCAATTTCAACCAGGTTTTCGTATGTGAGTTTATGAATGCCTGAAGTACTTACCGCAATTTTATACCAGTCATGTTCAGCAAGTACCGAGGACGAAATGAACTGGCCGCTCTTCATGGCTTTTAATCCGGCAATGGGTTTTTGCTCACTGATCTCAATTGTAAAAGATTCAACCTTCTCAATATTGCCTGTCTGTTTGTTTATGTAAAAAGGCAGCACACTGATCTGCAGCTTTGGTACCTTTTTTTCTAATACGAGTCCGAATTCTATTTCCGGGGATTCCGAAAGGTAATCTTTCAATACCTGTTCCGTATATTTTTTATCAAGCCTGGACGATTTCTTGACGGAAACGCTTACAAGCGGAACAGATGCCTGATTTGACCATGTACTTACCCTGGAGAATACCGGTGCATTCCCTGTTTTTTCCTGGTATGTGGCATTTTTGAAGTAAACCATGGAATCACTGGTTTCCCAATTCAATTCAATTTCCACTCTCTGACCAAATCCCAGGAAAGGAATTAAGGCGAGCATAATTAAAAAAAGCTTTCTCATGCTTATTCAAACAATGAATTTGCAAAAATAGATAATCTACCCGGATATTAGACGTTGTAATAATAACGACCCTTTCAAAATCTTATTGTTAAATAAATTGTTAAAGCTTAATGCTATCTTTGAAACAGATATTTAAACCATGTTAAGAGGGCGGTTAATTATAAGTTTTATCTGCTTACATCTTGTATCGCCGGGAATCCATTCACAGGATCCTGTTTTTTCTCATTTTTATGCGAACAGCCTTCAATTGAATCCTTCTCTTACAGGTATCGAAGGGCCCTCGAGGATTTATATAGGGTACCGGAACCAATGGCCAAATTCAGGATCTTCCTATATTACATACCATGCCTCATACGACCAATATGTTGAAAAACTCCATGGGGGGCTTGGGGTTCGGGTGATGAATGACCGCCAGGGCGACGGGGTCTTTAATTCCTATAACCTGGACCTGATGTATTCCTACCAATTCCAGGCAACGCGCAGATGGTCCTTTTCAGGTGGAATTCAGGCTGGAATCGGGCAACGGTACTTTAATCCGGAATCACTGTTTTTCGGAAATATGATCGACCCTGTTTCGGGGCTACCGCCATTTGCTTCCAATCCTGAGAATTTAATCGGTTACAATGAGGTTTACCCTGATTTTGCAATCGGTTTTACTGCTTTTTACGACAATTTTTATTTCGGTTCAGCAATACATCACGTTTTGAACCCTGTTATTACAGACGGAAATGACCCTACAGGCAGTATATATCGCAAATATTCTGTTCATTTCGGTACAATTATTCCCCTGGTTGAGAAGCGTCGCGGAAAAGAAATTATGAAACTTTCTCCCAATCTGGTCTTCATACAACAGCAAAATATCCAACAGATAAATTACGGACTGGATTTGATTTTCAATGATGTATTGGTGGGAATATGGACCAGGCATGATTATGCTTTTAACTACGGAAATATCATATTTACAGCAGGTTACACGGCAAATAATCTAAGATTCAGGTATAGCTATGATTACAGGTTGAACAGTCCGACTGTTCGTTTGCCAAATATGGGTGCCCATGAATTCTCGTTGTTGATAATCTATGAAAATCAGGGTTTAAGAA
>CAYSAH010000245.1:0-4989 GCA_964428945.1 uncultured Bacteroidaceae bacterium
AACTTTCTTTTGTCTTCCCCGTCAGGATAAGTGTCAGCTTCATATCAACAGGATATACAACGATTTTTTTTAACTTGCACACTCCCGGCTTTGGTCCGATTATTGTGCTTAATGTACAAACTTAACTCAATTAAGATTTTAAGTCCAATAACCCGGCCAAAAAGTATGAACATGCTGAAAAAATGAAAAAACGGCTATTAATATATATAATACTGCTAATAGGGCTCAGCACATTTGCCCAGATGGTTCCGGAAAGAATGATAAAAGCATTCGGACAGGGGGATGCAAAGGTTATCGCGGAGTATTTTCACGACAACCTGGAAATGCAGATCATCACTGATGTGCATGTTACCAGCAAGAACCAGGCTGCAAGGATCCTCCAGAACTTTTTCAAGGAATATCCGCCAAGGTCCTTCAAGGTAACTTATGAAGACACCAAATACAGTTTGGGTACCCTGTCAACCAGCAAAGGGTCCTTCCGTATAAACATTTATTTTATGGAAGGAAGAAAGGAGAAGATCATCTATTATCTGAGCATTGAAAAAGCCTGATCTTATGCATGTATATCACCCGGAAGAACTTATCGAAATCTGGTTCAAAGAAGATATTGGAAATGGTGACCACACCACTTTAAGTACAATACCCGAAACGGCCTTTGGAAAGGCTTCTTTGCTTGTTAAAGAGAAAGGTATCCTTGCCGGAGTGGAAATCGCAGAACTTATCTTTCAGAAATTGGACAGGGAACTGGCTGTTAAGATAAATATTAAGGACGGATCAGCGATCAGCAAGGGTGATATCGTATTAACAGTGGAAGGAAGGGTCAGGTCGATCCTCCAATCGGAGCGACTTGTACTGAATGTAATGCAAAGAATGAGCGGCATCGCCACCGAAACTTCACGGTACGCAAACGAACTCAAAGGAACAGGAACACGGGTTCTCGATACAAGAAACACGACTCCGGGATTCAGGTACATGGAAAAGGAAGCCGTTAGGATCGGGGGAGGTGTGAATCACCGGATAGGTCTTTATGATATGATCCTGATAAAGGATAATCATATTGACTTTGCCGGCGGAATTGAAAAGGCCATTGAAAGTGCTGTCAGGTACATTGATGAAAATAACCTGGATCTGAAAATAGAAGTCGAAGTTCGTAACCTTGAAGATATAAAGAAAGTACTGGCCACCAAAAAAGCCGACCGGATTCTTCTTGATAACTTCACGGTTGATTTGACCCGTGAAGCGGTAAAACTGATCGGGAGAAAAGTTGAAACTGAATCCTCAGGAGGAATAACATTTCATACACTCAGGGACTATGCTGAATGCGGCGTGGATTTTATTTCAGTCGGAGCATTAACGCACCAGATAAAGAGCCTGGATCTGAGCCTGAAGGCTGACTTCTGACCATTTGAACATTCGTCCCGCTTACATGTTAATTATCAAAACGATAATTTAATGTCCGATCCTTTCAAATTCAGAACTGATTATGGTAAATCAAAACTGGAAGATTCAGATCTCCCAAGGAATCCTGTTGAGCTGTTCGAGAAATGGCTGATGGAAGCATTTGAGGCCGATCTTCCTGAGCCCACTGCCATGACCCTTGCAAGCTCAAACGGTGATGGCAGGATCTCCTCAAGGATTATTCTCCTTAAAGGATTCGACGCCGGAGGCTTTCAATTTTACACGAATTATAAAAGCAGAAAAGGCCAGGACCTGGCAGCAAATCCCTTTGCAGCCATGAGCTTCTTCTGGCCTGAGCTGGAACGACAGGTCCGTATAGAGGGAAAAGTCGAGAAGATCTCAGCCAGGGACTCGGACCTGTACCATTCGGCCAGACCCAGAAACAATCAACTGGGCGCCTGGGCCTCTGAGCAAAGCGCACCAGTGGCCGACCGGGAAACTCTGGAAGCTCAATTCGATGCAGTAAGTAAAGCTTATGAAGGTCATGATGTAATTCCACGCCCGCCCATGTGGGGAGGCTACAGGCTCACCCCCGACCGGATCGAATTCTGGCAGGGAAGGGAAAACAGGTTGCATGACCGGATCGAGTACAACAAGGATAATAAGGGGAACTGGTGTAAGCAGCGCCTGAATCCTTAAATCTTTCGCAGGCTGAATTCAGTCCTGCTTTCAATGGGCTACTTTTCTCCTGGTCAGCCTTCCTGTGTAAAACATCAGACACAATTTGGCTTGTAAGGAAAGATGATGTGGGCTGTCAATCAGAACCTATCTCAAAGCTGCAATCTGCTCTTCCAGCGTTTTAATCTTAGCCTCTGCATCAGCCATTTTCTTGCGTTCGGCAGCTACAACAGCATCAGGAGCTCCACTTACAAAGCGCTCATTGGATAGTTTACCGGCAACACTTTTAAGGAAACCCCTGGCATATTCCAGCTCCTTTTCCATTTTCGCGATCTCCTCTCCGGCATCTACAAGGTCACCCAGGGGCATGTAGTATTCAACATTCCTTACTATAAAGGAAATCGCTCCTTCAATCTTATCATTGGTATGCGAGATCACGGAGATTATACCCATTTTGCGAATAATTGTTTCCAGTGAAGCCGGATAATCACCCTTGGAGACGTTTCTTACAAAGAGAGTCAGGGCATCATTTTTGCCCAGGTTCTTTTCCTTACGTACATTCCTGATTTGTGTGATCACTTCGGTGAGGATCTCAAATTCCTTCAGGATTTTTTTGTCCACTTTTGCAGCCTCTGGAAATCCAGTGATCATGAGGCTCTCCCCTGCTTCCCTCTTCTCAATAATCTGCCATAGCTCTTCAGTAATAAAGGGCATAAAGGGATGCAACACTTTCAGAAGCTTGTCAAAAAAGCCCAGGGTAGCCTCAATGGTCTTTCCATCTATTGGTTTCTGGTAGGCAGGCTTTATGATCTCCAGGTACCATGATGAGAATTCATCCCAGAACAATTTGTAAGTCACCATAAGGGCGTCCGAGATCCTGTACTTGTCGAACTGGTCCTCAATTTCAATTAATGCTTTATTCAGCCTGGCTTCAAACCATGCTATTGCTTTGATTGAGGATTCCGGTTGTTCCAGACCCTGGTCAGTCTCCCATGAAGTTACAAGCCGGAAAGCATTCCATATCTTATTGCTGAAATTCCTGCCCTGCTCGGTCAGGCTCTCATCAAAAAGAAGGTCGTTGCCGGCAGGGGAACACAAAAGCATCCCGACCCTGACACCATCGGCACTGTACTTTTTCATCAGCTCAATCGGGTCGGGCGAATTCCCGAGCGATTTAGACATCTTCCTGCGCTGACTGTCCCTGACAATTCCCGTAAGGTAAACATTGCTGAATGGCTTTTTATCCATGTACTCATAACCCGCAATGATCATCCTTGCCACCCAGAAAAAGAGGATCTCAGGGGCAGTTACAAGGTCATTTGTAGGATAATAGTATTTTATGTCTTCATTTTCAGGATTCCTGATCCCGTCGAATACCGAGATCGGCCAAAGCCAAGAAGAAAACCATGTGTCGAGTACATCTTCGTCCTGGCGCAGATCTGCAGCAGTGCAGTTCTCATGCCCGGGGATCTTCCTTAGTTCTGCAAGGGCTTCAGCTTCTGTAAGTGCAACAACATAGTCATTTGGACCAGGGTTCTGTCCGTAATAAAATGCAGGGATACGCTGGCCCCACCAGAGCTGACGTGAGATACACCAGTCCTTCACATTCTCCATCCAGTGCCTGTAAACATTCTTGAATTTGGCAGGCTGAAGCTGGACATTATCATTAATTACATTCTCCAAAGCCGGTTTTGAAAGCTCCTGCATTTTAAGAAACCATTGCAGCGATAGCTTGGGTTCAATTACGGCATCGGTTCGCTCGGAATATCCAAGCTTGTTCATATAATTCTCCTCCTTTAGGAGATTGCCGGAATTTTTCAATAGAGGAACAATCTGCTTCCTGGCCTCGAAGCGGTCGACACCGATAAGCATGCGGGCAGATTCATTAAGTGTTCCATTGGCATTAAAGATATCGATGCTCTCCAGCTTGTGCTTCAGACCAAGTTCATAGTCGTTGAGGTCATGGGCCGGAGTGATCTTCAAGGCACCCGTACCAAATTCACGGTCAACATACTCATCGATAATGACCGGGACCGGGCGATTGATAAGTGGTACAAGTACCTTTTTTCCATGAAAGCGGTTAAACCTTTCATCTTCAGGATGCACGCACACCGCTGTATCACCAAGGATGGTCTCGGGGCGCGTGGTTGCGATGGTGATGAAATCATCTTCACCCTCCACCTGGTAGTTGATATAATATAATGTCGACTTTTCCTCCTTATAGATCACTTCTTCATCTGAAACTGCGGTCTGTGCCTGGGGATCCCAGTTTACCATGCGCACGCCACGATAGATATGGCCCTTTTTATAGAGATCGACAAACACCCGAAGGACACTTTCCGACATATCCTCATCCATTGTGAATTTTGTGCGGCTCCAGTCACAGCTTGCCCCAAGTTTCTTCAATTGATCAAGAATGATTCCACCGTGCTTTTCCTTCCATTCCCAGGCATAGCTCAGAAACTCATCACGACTCAGGTCCAGCTTGTTGATCCCTTTTTCCTTCAGCATATTCACCACCCTTGCCTCGGTGGCTATTGAGGCATGGTCGGTGCCTGGCACCCATAATGCATTCCTGCCCTTCATCCTTGCCCTCCTTATAAGTACATCCTGCAGGGTATTGTTGAGCATATGGCCCATGTGCAGCACCCCGGTTACATTTGGAGGAGGGATAACGATACAATAAGGCTCACGATCATCGGGCCTGCTTTCGAAAAAACCGTTTTCCATCCAGTAGCTGTACCATTTCTCCTCAAGCTGCGAGGGATCATATTTTGAAGGAATATTCATTCGTGTCTGTGCAGTTTATTTTGAACTGCAAAAGTATAAAAAAAATCAGGGAAGTTCGGAGGCTTAAGAAAGATTGGGGTTCATGTGCAATAAAAGGAGAATATCATTATTGTCTCTAATATA
>CAYSAH010000245.1:4999-6235 GCA_964428945.1 uncultured Bacteroidaceae bacterium
ACAAAGTCTGAACCCTGATTAAGCGGATTAGGGGATTTACAGTATGTGGTTCGTAATTTAGCATGCCTATTAACTTTGGCGGCTCCAGCTTTGGGTTCAAGAGACTGCTAAACACAAAATATAAGCCTTTATAAAATCCTGATCATCCAAAATTCCGCTGAATCCCGGTTCAGCCCCTTGCGTAATAGTGTTATCCCGGTCATCTAATAATCCGACGCATCCCGGTTCAGTCCCTTGCGTAATACTGTTATCCAGGTCATCCCTTCATCTGACACATCCCGGTCCAATTCCGGGTGAAATCAAAATATGTACGGATGAGTCAAAATATTTAGCGCTGAAATCGAAGTATTTACGGGAGTTTTTGAAGCATTTTCAAGTGATTTCGAAGCATTTTCAAAAAAAAAAATGAAGCGATAGCTGTTGAAAATGGCAAAAAACGTCCCGAAAATGACATCATGGCCAGTGAAAATGAAGCGATTCGTAGTGTAAATGACCTGGATTCAGCACTTTCAAAGGGATTGCTAACAAGCAAGATTTATAAAATGACAAGATCAGGATGATTAAAGGACCCGGGGCTGCCTCCTTGCCTGTTTTGTATCATATGGCTGCAGATTACCACTTCGTTTGCGACCTTTTACAGAAAAATTTACCGCAATCATTTAACCGATTAATTTCTACCATTTACCGATTTTATAAATTTTTTAATGTTGAAAACTAGAAAAACCAAAAAAGTTTTCATATTATTGCGACCTGAAACTGGATTATGGAGATCAGGGAAAGGATAATTACAGAAGCGGGACAGCTTTTCATCAAATACGGGGTGCGCAGTATCACAATGGATACGCTTGCAGAGAATATGGGTATTTCCAAACGTACCATCTACGAGAATTTCAAGGATAAGGATGAAATGCTGATCGAGATCATTCAGTATTTCAAGGAATACCAGCTCAGGGAGGCGAACGAGATCTTTGAAAGCTCTGAAAATGTTGTTGTCGCCTTATTCCGGCTATTGAACAATATGGTAAACACCATGAAACAGGTCAATCCCGTGTTTTTCAATGATCTGAAGAAATATCATTCTGAAACATTTAAGAGATTCCATGACCAGGGCGATATCCGGGATCACTCCATCACTAAACGCATGCTTAAAGAAGGTCTGGAACAAGGAATATTCAGAACGGAGCTGAACCTGGAAATTGTAAACAAAGCAGGCCCGGTGCCCCGCCGTTTGGGTGG
>CAYSAH010000246.1:0-5855 GCA_964428945.1 uncultured Bacteroidaceae bacterium
AGAAAAAATGATTAGTATTCCAGGAGCAAAATTTATTTTCACTTAATGTGGGGCCAAATACCAAAAGTAATATTTGCAACAATAATAATATTGAAATTTTCTTTAAAGGAATGAAGGAAAATATTGATGCGAAATCATTTAAAGAGGACCTGGAGATCGTAAGTTCAAAAGATCCTGATGTTAAAGTATTGGAGACCAATGCGGGGAGATCCCTCGTTCTCGTTTCCCCTGGTTTCCAGGGAAAGGTATTTACGAGCAGCACAGAAGGACTGGCCGGAAGAAGTATTGGTTGGGTTAGCCGGGATGCAATTCTTGCAGATTCCCCAGATCCCCAGATAAATGCCTTTGGTGGTGAAAACAGGTTCTGGATCGGACCAGAAGGCAGCAGGAATTCTATTTTTGTT
This sequence comes from uncultured Bacteroidaceae bacterium, assembly GCA_964428945.1. Classification (GTDB taxonomy): domain Bacteria; phylum Bacteroidota; class Bacteroidia; order Bacteroidales; genus M55B112. The sequence goes on from CAYSAH010000246.1 coordinate 405, forward strand.
TCGCAGGGAAAAGAATTTGTTTTTGAGAATTGGAAGACTCCGCCACCTATTGATTCTGAACACTGGAAGTTGGAAAATTCTGACAATGAAAATGTGTGGATGTCACATGAAATGAAAATTCTGAACCGTGTGGGTACCGTATTCGATATAAAAGCTGAAAGAATAGTCAGCCTATTATCTCCAGAGAAAACTACTCAAATGTTGAATATAGAAATCGACAGCAAGATCGAGATGGTTGCGTATTCGACAAAAAACATTATTTCAAATCTTGGCAATGATCCATGGACTGAAGAAAGTGGAACCGTTTGCATATGGATACTTGATATGTTTTCCCCATCAGAAAAGACTGTAATATTGCTGCCACATAAACCACTCGAGCCAGGAATTGAGAAAGTTATAACCACAGATTATTTTGGGCCAGTTAATCCGGACAGACTGAAGCAGGAAAATGAATTGATCTTTTTCAAGGCCGATGGAAACTCAAGGGGTAAAATAGGTGTCAATGGTAGTTATGCATTGCCCTGGGCAGCCTCTTATGATCCAACAAATTCACTTTTTACACTTATAACGTTCGACATAGATGAAAGGGCGAATTATTTAAACCAGGAGTGGAATGATGCTGGTTTTCCATATAATGGTGATGCAGTAAATGCTTATAACGACGGCCCCCTTATAAATGGAGGTCAACTGGGTCCTTTTTATGAGTTGGAAAGTTCATCACCCGGGGCATTTCTTCAACCGGGTGAGTCAGCGTGCCATTCCCATAATGTTTTTCATTTTACGGGTGAACATAAATATCTGGACAAGCTGGTTTCTTTCCTTACCGGGCAGACTATTAAAAAATTAAGTAATATATTTTAAAAATTTATTTTTTAGCAAACACAGTTTTTATAGGAAAATTCCCGTTTATTGGTATCAGGCCAACTATTGATGGTCGATTAGGAGGTGTGAGAGAATCTCTGGAGGATCTGACCTATAGGATGGCAACTAACCTTGCGAAGTTTTTGTCGGCACCTCTCAGATATCCGGATGGATCTCCTGTGAATTGCATTATCGCTGATTCCTGTATCAGCGAGGAGTGACTGAGGCAGCAGCTACTGCTGAAAAATTTCAGACAAGTGGTGCAGGGCGGAGTATGACCGTCACCCCATGTTGGTGCTATGGAAGTGAAACCATTGATATGGAGCATCAGATACCATAGGCGATTTGGGGATTTAACGGTACTGAAAGACCATGAGCCCTTTATCTTGCCGCTGCTCTTGCCGGGCATACACAAAAGGGAATTCCGGCATTTGGAATCTATGGCAGGGATGTTCAGGATTCAGGGGACGAAACAATCCCGGCTGATGTACAGGATAAATTATTAGGTTTTGCACGATCAGGCTTGGCTGTTGCCATGATGAAATTGAAATCCTACTTATCAATGGGGCTGTATCTATGGGTATAGCAGGTTCAATTGTAAATGAAGAGTTGTTTCAGAATTATCTGGAATGCGAAATGAATATGTTGACATGTCTGAATTTATCAGGCGCATTGATCTTGAGATTTATGATGGGGATGAATTTAAAAAGGCTCTTGCTTGGGTGAAAGCAAATTGTAAGGAAGGGCCTGATGTTAATCCAGTCCAGAATCAATTATCCAGAGATGTCCTTGATGAGAAATGGGAATTTGTTGTGAAAATGGCACTTATTGCCAGGGACCTTATGATAGGAAATCAGGAATTGAGAAGAAGCGGTTTTGGTGAAGAAGCCCTCGGGCATAATGCTATTACTGCCGGATTCAAGGGACAAAGACAATGGACCGATCACTTCCCGAATGGTGATTTTATGGAGGCAATACTTAATTCATCATTTGACTGGAATGGTAAGCATTTACCCTATATACTTGCAACTGAAAATGATGCACTTAACGGGCTTTCGATGCTGTTTGTTTACCTGCTTACAAACAGGGCACAGATATTTGCTGATGTAAGGACTTATTGGAGTCCGGAAGCCGTTGAACGCGTAACCGGGAAGAAACTTTCAGGACTTGCTGAGAATGGGATCTTTCATCTGATAAATTCTGATCCGGCAACGCTTGATGGCTGCGGGCAACAATCGGATAAAGATGGTAAACCGGTTATGAAACCCTTCTGGGAGATTACTGATAAGGATGTTGAGAAGTGACTGGCGGCAACGGAATGGTGCCCCGGGGTCCTTGAATATTTCAGGGGTGGAGGGTACTCTACACGTTATCTTACACGCGGAGGAATGCCTGTTACGATGTCTAGACTGAACCTGGTGAAAGGGCAGGGGCCAGTGCTTCAGATTGCCGAAGGATACAGTGTGGAAATCCCTGAAGATGTGCATAAATTACTGGATGAAAGAACGAATATGAATGGCCAATGACCTGGTTTGTTCCGAGCCTTACTGGTCAGGGAGCTTTCAAAGATGTATATACCGTTATGGCAAACTGGGGTGCGAATCACGGGGCAATCAGCTTCGGGCATATTGGCAGTGACCTGATCACGATGGCATCAATGTTAAGGATGCCTGTATCTATGCATAATGTTCCTCCAGGGAAGCTTTTCAGGCCAAGTGCCTGGGCATCCTTTGGACAGGAACCGGAAGGTGCTGATTACAGGGCTTGTGCAAATTATGGTCCAATATATAAATAGTTATTCTTTTTTCATTGTTTATATTTTTGAGCTTAGACAAAAAAAAGAGGCTGTCTCTTAAAGACAGCCTCTTTTTTATATCTGATATTTTCGTTTATTCAACAATAGCTTTGAAATCTGCATTTTCGAAAAGACCTGCAAATTCAAGATCATTCTTAGCTCTTTCTTTAAGAGAAGCGTCTTTGGAAACAGCAACTTTCAGATTTTCCAGGGCAACATCATCTTTCTTCTGGAATGCGGCAATCACTGCAACCAGGTAGTATTGCTTGGCTGTTTCATCAGCAAGCGCAACAACAGTCCTGTATCCCATTTCATCATTTTTATCAAGGTACAGTGCCAATGCCTTATTGTATGAAGGCTCGCTTCCAAAGTAGTTTAAGGCTTTACCATAATCTCCGGTAATGATATTTACTATTCCGAGGTTGTAGTTAACATCTGTACCGGCACCAAGTGCAGAGGTAAGTAATTCAGAAGCTTTTACAACATCATTCTTAACAAGTGCAAGGGCACCCAGGTTGTTATTGATAATATCGTGGTCTTTCAGTTCTTTTGCAGCTAAAAGTGAAGCTTCAGCAGCATCAATTTTTCCTTCTTTAAAAAGGGTTGCACCAAGATTGTTGTGAGCGCGAACGCATTTTGGGGAAACTTCTATCGCTTTCCTGTAGATATCTTCAATCACTGCCAGATCCTCAAATAAAGTTGCAGTGTAAAGTAGTTCCTCGAGTGTAAGCTCTGAACCATTTCTCCACAGGTCTTTTAACTCATCATCACTCCAACCAATCTTGTCAACTGCAACAGTAAATTTTGATCTTCTCAGGTCAGGAAGAATTTTTGTTTTGATCTCTTCAAAGGCAGCAGAGATATTCTTGATCTCTTTCTCGCGCACTTCAGGATCTGAATGCATACTCAAAACGCGCAGGATCATTTCCTTGTCCTGAATGTCTGATGCTTCCAGTAATTTCTTGAAACCATCCCAGTCTTCAGGAGTTGCTAACAAGGAAAGGAGTTCGTCAGCAACACTTATCTTAGCTTTTTTCAGGCTGGATTTTAGATACTTGTCTGCGGAAACCTGGCGGTTTTTTGACAGCTTGTCATTCAGGTCAAGTTTTCCGTCTGGTGAAGCATATGCTGAAATCTCAACTTTCTTCAATTCAATCCTGTCATTGGCATCAGCTTTTGCAAGGAAATCGGTAAGTCCTGTCACTTCTTCTTTTTTGGTTTCGGATGCACGTACGTCAGCCTTATTTATAACATATTTGATGTCAGTTACATACTCTTCCGGCACGATCCTTTTAAAGTTATCACTGAATGTGAGAACTTTTGGATTAACGTCAACCAGGTTAGGAGTTGCAATGATACCATCAGCTAATTTTACATCTTCGAAATCTGCCGTTTTGCCTTTCAGGTCTGCTGAAATTTTAACAAATAGTTCTGAACGCAACATTTCATCTGAATATGCGAAAACGTCAGAAACACTTTCTTTTCCACCAGTTGTAAAATTAATAACCTTATTGTTCTCAGTAACATCTTCTCCCTGAACTACGATCTTTTTCAGTTCAGTTTCTCCACCTGCATATTTAACAACCGGGGTTAAGGTGAGTATGGCTTTTTTATTGAAGTATTTTGCAGGATAAGTAACATCGACTGCAACTTTTACTTCACCACCGTGCATTTCAAGCACCTCAGGCGAAACCTTGTAGGCTACCGAGTCAGCTTCCTTAACCATTTTATTAAGGCCGCCGCAACTACTGAGGACAGCTGCTGCAAGAATAATTAGAGCGGAGTTTTTGAATTTTTTCATAGCGATCTGGTTATTTGTTTTGTTTAAAATTGTATTTGCGATTGAACTCTTGAATACAAACTTAATAATGTTTTTGATAAAATTAAAATAAATAAGTGTATACAAGGCATTTCTACATAATTACCATGTTCATTCCTGGGCTAAATTTTTGATCGAAAATTGTATTTTTTATTTTTTTATAGTCTTCAGGATTATTAACAAAATCGATGTCGTTTATATCGAGGATCAAAAAGGTCATTTCAGGATGAGTCCTGAAAAAATCGAAATAGCTATTCTGGATCTCTTTAAGGTAACCAATACTTATATTGTTTTCATAAGATCTGCCCCTCTGTCTGATATTTTCCAGAAGCCGTCCAACAGAAACGTGAAGATAGACATAAATATCGGGTTTAGAAAGCTGAAGCTGAATGATATCGAAAAGTCTTTTATACAGTAAGTATTCGTCATCCTTGAGTGTTTTTCTACTAAAAATCAACGATTTAACAAAATAGTAATCACTAATTGTCTTTGTCTGAAACAAATCCCTCGGGTTGATTTGTTTCTTCAATTGCTGATAACGGTCGGCAAGGAAGCTTAACTCCGCCGGAAAAGCAAACCTGTCAGGCTCTTCATAAAACTTTGGTAAAAATGGATTCTCCGCAAATTGTTCCAATACCAGTTTTGAATTTGTATCTTCTGCCAGCATACTGGCAAGCGAGGTTTTACCAGCTCCGATATTTCCTTCTATTACAAGGTAATTGATTTCCACAATTCCGAATTTGAATCAAATGTGTATAAAATTAAAAAACTTGGTGAAGTATATGACTTTAGTCACGATTTTTAATAGAATATTTTTAAATATTAAACTTTGTGTAATAAAATCCATGTTGTTCAGGAAGAAATATTTTACTCCTTAAATTGGATTTTGGCATCTGCAAAAAAGTAGTCCATAATCGGCCCGTTTTACTTTTATAATTTGAAAATTATATTTTTCCTTTTTCTAGTGCTCTGAAAA
>CAYSAH010000246.1:5865-6227 GCA_964428945.1 uncultured Bacteroidaceae bacterium
GTCTCAATCGCAAGGAAAAGAAAAAGCCGCTCGGAATTTATCGAAGCGGCTTATATATTTAGGTGCTTAATTTAGTCTCTCCGGCGGTCACGGTTATCCCTGCTATCCCTGCTATCCCTGCTATCCCTGCTATCCCTGCTATCCCTGCTATCCCTGTTATCCCTGCGGTCCCTGTTATCCCTTCGGTCTCCTCCCCTGTTGTCGCGGTTGTCTCCCCTGGGGCCTGAAGGCCGTCTTTCCGGTTCAACAAATCCTTCAGGTTTTGGAAGTAAAGCTCTCCTGGACAGTTTTAGTTTTCCTGAACCTGGCTCAATTCCAATAAGTTTTACCTGGATCTTATCTCCTTCCTTGAGTACCTCTTC
>CAYSAH010000247.1:0-6208 GCA_964428945.1 uncultured Bacteroidaceae bacterium
TTGATGAGTACAGGTATTTCGAACCCAACAGGAAATTTGATATCCTTCGTTTCAGAGGAAAAAAAATTGCATTGACAATTTGTGAGGATATGTGGGATGATCAGCCAGTGGAAAATGAATTCGCAAGAAGCAGGCTCTACACAAGGCATCCCCTGGAGGACATGATGAATTTTGAGCCTGATTTTGCCATAAATATCGCTGCTTCCCCCTTCTCTGCAAAACGACATGAAATAAAGCAGCATATATTCACGAATAAAGCGATTAAGCACAATTTGCCTGTTATTATGGTTAACCAGGTCGGGGCCAACACTGAACTTATTTTCGAAGGAGGATCACTGGTAGTGACAAGGGATGGGTCAATATACAGGCAGCTTTCATTGTTTAGGGAAGATTATTTAGAAATTGAACTTAAGGAAATACTTAAGTTCAAAGAAAAAGAGCAGAAACCTGTTTATGAAAGGATTGCCATGGTTCATGATGCAATCGTGCTGGGCATCAGGGACTATTTCCACAAATCAGGCTTTAAAAAAGCAACACTTGGTTTATCAGGCGGAATAGATTCTGCTGTTACACTCGCCTTAGCTGCTGAAGCACTGGGTAAGGAAAATATGCACGTCTTATTGATGCCATCACAGTATTCGTCGGGACACAGCGTATCGGATTCAGTCCGGATGGCCAAAAATCTTGGCGTTGCTTATACCACTGTTCCTATAAAGGATATTTTTGATCTCTACCGCAGGGAATTGAAACCTCTGTTCAGGGATCTTCAGGAGGATCTTACTGAAGAGAACATACAATCGCGGATAAGAGGAACATTATTAATGGCACTATCAAATAAAATGGGCCACATTTTGTTGAATACAAGCAACAAGAGTGAAACTGCTGTGGGTTACGGAACTCTCTATGGTGATATGGCAGGTGGCTTGTCAGTCCTGGGTGATGTTTATAAAGTTGATGTATACAAGCTGGCGAAATATATTAACCGGACAAGTGAAATCATTCCGGAAAATATTATCACCAAAGCTCCTTCAGCTGAATTGCGACCTGAGCAGAAAGATTCAGATTCTTTACCTGAATATGAAACTCTTGACAGTGTACTTGAATTATATATAGAAAAGCAATGTTCTATAGATCAAATTATTAATGAAGGATTTGAAAGGCCGTTGGTAGAAAGAATTGTCAGAATGGTAAATACAAATGAGTATAAAAGATACCAGACTCCGCCTATTCTCAGGATATCATCAAAAGCCTTTGGTGTTGGAAGAAGAATCCCAATAGTTGGGAGATACTAAAATTTCTATTTACTTTGTTATTTATAGATGGAATAGATAAAAAATATCTACTTTAGCATGTTGCTCAACACAAAATACTTATAAGGATATGCAGGAGAGGAATTACAATGCTGATAATTGTATTGACAATCCGAAATCAGTTTTTATCGTTTTGACTCCCAAGGAGAAAGAATTTCTTAAACAACATTATACCTGTGCTTTTTTTAAGAAGGGTGAGATTATTTTCAAAGAAGGTGATAAGCCGATCGGTTTGATGTGTCTCTCCGAAGGAAAAGTTAAAATCTTCAAGGAGGGAGTTGGAGGCAGGGAACAGATTGTCCGAATGGCCAAGCCGGTAGGATTCATTGGTTACAGGGCCCTTTTTGCTGAGGAAAATCATACTGCCACAGGAGTTGCGATTGAAGATTCTGTCGCTTGCGTTATTGACAAGGAGAGTTTGTACAAGGTTATGAGGAGCAATCCGGAGCTGGCAATCAGTATTGTAAAATCATTTGCTTCCGAACTTGGATTTTCAAATCACAGAACGGTAACCCTGACACAAAAACACATCAGGGGAAGGCTTGCTGAATCCCTTATATTCCTCAAAGACACTTACGGTTACGAGGATGATGAGAAAACCATAAAGATTTATCTTTCAAGAGAGGATGTGGCCAATTTATCGAACATGACCACCTCAAATGCAATTCGTACACTTTCATCTTTTGCACAGGAAGAAGTGATTGCCATTGATGGCCGTAAGATAAAGATCCTTGACCTCCAAAAGCTTGAACGAATAAGTGACCTTGGATAGACATCCTCTATTCATTCGCAGAATAATCAGGGAATGAAATACATCGCTTATATTATCACATCCGCATTTTTGCGGTTGCTTGCTATTTTACCTCGCCCGATAATCTATTTCCTGGCTGATTTCACCTATTTCCTTCTTCACTATGTTGTCAGGTACCGCCGGGAGGTTATAACCCGAAATTTGAAGAATTCATTTCCAGATAAAACAGCGACTGATATCCTGGCCCTTAAAAAAAAGTTTTACCACAGCCTTGCCGATGTAATCCTGGAAAACGCAGTGATCCAGTTCTATTCAAGGAAAAAACTGGAAAAGATGTTCAGTTTTACTAATACTGAGCTGGTAGAGCGGTATTATGAACAAGGAAGGCATATTATCCTGGTAACCGGGCACTACAACAACTGGGAGTGGGCATCTCCCCTCTCATTCACCTTCCGCCATCTTGTGGTCGGGGTTTATAAGCCTCTTAAAAATAAGTATTTCGACAAGGCATACATAAAAGCCCGTACCCGTTTTGGAGCAGTAGCTGTTCCTATGGCAAATATCGGAAGGAAATTATTTGAGTACAAGGAACAGAATATTCCCACCCTTACAGGTATGGTAGGTGACCAGCGCCCTATACGAAAGCATGTACAGTACTGGACAGATTTTCTGAATCAGAAAACTGCTGTATTTACAGGCAGCGAGAAGCTGGCAAAGAAATTCAATGCTGTTGTTGTATTCATGAAAGTCAGGAAGTTACGAAGGGGTAAATATCAGGCTGAGATCGAATTGATTACAGATAATCCTGCTGAAACAGCCACAAATGAGATCACAGAAAAACACACCCGGATACTAGAAAAACTGATCCTCGAAGAGCCTGCCTATTGGCTCTGGAGCCACAACAGGTGGAAGATAAGCTATGAAAGGTGGCTGGAGCTGAAGGGAGATTAGGCAGAGCTTCCTTTGGACCACAAATCTGCCAGTTTCAGATATTTCAGGTTCACCTCGCGGGCTCCAAGTTTGCTAACAATATATCCTGAACGTCCGTCCAGGAAACCCAGCCTGAAAATGTAATCATTCAGGAACCTCCACCATGTGTGAAACAAACGCTTTGCCAGGTTGGTTTTGATACCCATTTCAAAGGAGGATGCTGCATGGATGGTGGAGAATTTTTCCAATTGCACAAGATGTTCGCTTATCTCGTAATAGGAGTAATGAAGCAAGTCACCCTTCAGGAACTTTTTTTCTCCTCCCTGATACAGAATAAATTTATCATGTGGATTAATCCCTCCCCATTCGCCTCTTCTCGAATCCCAAAGGCGTAATTTCCGCGATGGGTACCAGGTTGTATGCCTGATCCATTTGCCACAGTAGTTGGTCAGCCTGTTAAAATAATATCCGTCAAATTGCCAGTTCTCCTTCACATCCTGAATAGATCTTTTCAGTTTTTCCGAAAGTGCCTCATCGGCATCCAACGATAATATGTGAGGATATTTCGCCTGAGTGATCGCCCAGTTTTTCTGATCGATATGGCTGAAAAAAGAATGTTGTATAAACCTTACTTCGTATCTTCTGCAAATTTCTTCGGTTTTGTCCATAGAATATGAATCTACGATCAGGATATCATCAGAAATATCTTTTATGGATTCCAGGCACCTTCCAATATTCTTTTCCTCGTTGTATGTTATTACAACCACTGATAGTTTAATCTTCATCTATTCCCTGATATAGACCCGTTTAACCCTCTCTGGTATACTTGTCAAAACTTCGTAAACAATTGTTTCAAGAACGTCTGCCATATTCTTCACCGGACAATTCTTTCCAAATAATTCGACCATGTCTCCAACTTTGGCCTCGGTTCCTGTAATATCGATCATTGTCATATCCATGCATATATTCCCAACAGTTGGAACATAGTTCCCACCAGTAAAAAAAGAGAATTTTCCATTCCCCAGCCTCCTGTCAATTCCATCGGCATATCCAACCGGTATAGTGGCAATAACTGAATCACGGCTAAGCCATCCCTTCCTGCCATACCCGACCGAATCACCAGCTCCAACATTCCTTACCTGTGATATAACGGTTTTAAAAGTACTCACTAATTCAAGATTTTTTGACTCCCCCTGGCCGTATAGTCCAATTCCGATCCGCACCATTTCCATCTGGAATTCTGGAAAACGTTCAATACCCGCCGAATTCAGAATATGAAACATTGTCACTTCACCTGAAACTTCCCTGATTCCTTCCGCCATTGCCAGAAATCGCTGAACCTGCTCGTTAGTAAACTGATCAAGGGCTTCATCTTCACTTCCCGCCAGGTGGGAAAATACCGATCTGACCCTTATCTCATCCACCACGACCTGCTCCCTGATCCATTCAATATCACCCTCATCAAATCCCAGTCGGTGCATTCCAGTATCCAGTTTTATATGTATGTTCTGTCCCGACATACCCATATACTTGCATGTTTTAATAAAGCCCTTCAGGCCCTCCCTGGAGAAGATCTCAGGTTCAAGCTGATTTTCCAGCATTAGCCGGTAATCTTGCATATCAGCATTCATGACCATTATAGGTATCTCCACCCCGGATTGTCGAAGGCGGACTCCCTCATCAGGAAATGCAACTGCCAGGTAATCCACCTGCTCATGCTGCAGGAAACCTGCTATTTCATGAACTCCGGCACCGTAGGAAAGTGCTTTTACCATTACCATTATCTTTGTTGCAGGATTTAGCAGGGAACGGTAATAATTCAGATTATGTATCAGTTCATTGACATTTATCTCAAGAACGGTTTTGTGCAGTTGAAGTTGAAGGATCCTGGTAATATCCTCAAAATGAAATTTTCTCGCCCCCTTTATCAGAACAGCCCTGTCTTCAATTTCCAGGGGATTAAAATCACTTACAAATTCAGCTGTAGTTTTATAAAACCTTGTTCCGGGTATAAAAAGTTCCTTCTCCGCCGATATATCTTCACCAATGCAAAAAATACTGTCTATTCCTTTAAAATTCAATAATTCAGCCACCTCGGAATACAAAGCATGTTTTTCCAATCCGCTCTGGTAAACATCAGAGAGTATAACTGTCTTCAGCGAATGTTTTCTCTGCTGCATCAACACATCCAATGCAACCCCCAAACCGGCAAGATCAGAATTATATACATCGTTGACAAGCGTAGACCCATTGATCCCTTTCAGAGTTTCCAGGCGCATCTCAACCGCTTCGAGTTCTTCCAGTAACATATTGATCCTGCTGTGTTCAATGCCCAGTACACAAAGAGTTGTAATTACATGAAGAATGTTTTCAACGGATGCATCGTCAGTAAACGAAAACCGGAAATCAAATGAACCCCTCGCCAATGCCAGGCTCAGAATAATTTTTCCGGGGCCCTTGTCCTTTATGGAATAGGAATAATCTGCTTCCCCGTTTAAAGACCATCCTATCGTTTCAATTCCAGTATCCTGAAGAAATGTTCCGATCCCCTTGCCGTCGACCATGAGATCAGATCTGTAAATAAGTATCTTACACTGTTTGAAGAGCTTTAATTTCTCAAGTAATTTTTGACTTTCGGATTCGAAATTCTCACTGTGTGCCGGACCTATGTTGGTCAGGATACCAATATCCGGAGCAATGATCCTTTCAAGCCGGCTCATTTCACCGGGCATCGATAATCCAGCTTCGATGATTGCGATATTATATTTATCAGTTAATTGCCACAGGGAAAGCGGAACCCCCAGCTGAGAATTATAGCTTCGCGGACTCCTGACGACGCTTTGTTCATGCTGCAGGGCCTGGTAAAGCCATTCCTTTACAATGGTCTTGCCATTGCTGCCTGTAATTGCAATCACTTTTCCCCGGAATAAACTTCTCTGCTTACCTGCAATCTCCTGCAAAGCTTTCAGGGCATCTTCCACAACACAGAATGCCGCACCGGGAAATTTTTCAAAATCAGCATGTTGATCAGTCAGAAAGAGGCGAACCCCCTTTTTATACAGATCCGGAATATAATCATTACCATTATGATGTGAGCCGCTTATGGCAACAAACAGTACATCCCCGATCCCGGGCAATGAACGGCTGTCAGTGGCAATATACCTGACCATGCCACTGAGACCACCGAAAAGGCTTCCCTTGGTTAATGAGGCTATTT
>CAYSAH010000248.1:0-6185 GCA_964428945.1 uncultured Bacteroidaceae bacterium
TCGCCTTTTGCATAGGATAGCAGATCTTCCATGGTTTTATTCAATTGCATGGGAGATGAGATTATCTTTTCAAGTAATTCGTTTATATTACCTGCAGTGTAATTATTACTGTCAGCACTTATCCTTAAATATTCTATCAGATCGGATGCAGATTTTATCCCAAGTTCTTCCAGGTCAATAGTTTTAAGAAATTCATGAAGTTCTCCATCGCTGCTCTGTATCATTCTTTGCAGGAGTTCTGTAGCATCATTGTTGACAAGGGAGATTACCTTGAGTTCATTAATAGCATTCTTGTCTACTCCTGCTGCTTCAAGGTACTTGTATAAACCTTCTGTACTGGTTATACCTTCAACTTTGGGATCAAGCTTCTCAAGAATCTCCTTAAGATCACCTTTGGCATAGGATGATAATATGTCAATCTTGTCTTGCATTACCTTGAAAACAGAGTCACTTAGCTCTGTTTCCGGCTCAGGTTGAAGCGCATTAATTTCAGAGACTTCTTGCCTGGTAACATTTTCCTTTTTATCGTCATCAACATTGATAATGATCCTTTTAGTGCTTTTGTCACCATTACTTTCAATCATTAACAAATCTATCTCGTTGATTCCGGCTTGCGGGGTAATTTCATAAATAAACCGTTTCTTATCGATTGCAAAACTTTCCGATGAAATTATCCGGTCGTTAATGGAATGTTCCGCATAGAGCATTGAACCTTTTTCAAGATTCAGTTTAATTTTCAATACTTTTCCTGGTTTTGCACTAAATACTGAGTCTTCAAGAATGATCCTTGAATCAGCACCTGTGAGAATCAGCGGCTGATATGGTTTTATTTCAAGGGCAAGATCCTCAGCAATACGGATGCCGGTTTTTTCAGTTGATTCATCGATCCTTATCTTTTTTACCAGGTCATTGAAGGTAATGCTTCTGAGCAGGAGATCGTATTCACCTTTTGGAGCTTTCAGTGTAAATGATTGGGTTCCCAGGTCGGGTTTTGAGATCTGAATTGTGTCGCCCAGTTTCTGGTCTAATAGCAATACAACAAGGCTATCGGACTCATTTATAATGCCTTTATCGGATACAAGTGAACCTGTGATCATGTACATCCGGGGATTGTTATCGGAATAAACTGAAAGATAATAGATATCATGTCGTCCGAATCCATCATCAAGAAATTGGGAGAAATATGCGTTGTTCCCATTATTTACAGGAAAGAAGAACAGGTCGTCACCAGTAGTATTGATTGGATATCCAAGGTTTATCGGAGTTCCCCATTTTCCATTTTTGTCAGCTACAGAATAAAACACATCGTAGCCTCCCATATTGAAATGTCCGTAGCTGCTGAAGTACAGGTTTTTACCATTTTCGGTTATAAATGGAGTTTCTTCGTTGTACCTGGTATTTATTGTGGGACCCAGATTTTCAGGGACACTCCAGGATCCGTTTTCCAGTAATTGGGATTTATAAATATCAAGTCCGCCGTAGCCATCCTTCCTGTTGCTTGTGAAATAGAGGGTTTTTCCATCCTTTGACAGAGATCCATGTGATTCCCAGTACTTCGTGCTGATATAGTCTCCAATTTTTTCCATAGCACTCCAACTACCATCCTTGTAATGACTTACATAGAGATTACCAATGAAGTCGTCGTTCCTGTAAATGATCATTGTGTTCCCGTCATAGGAAAGGCTTGTAGGATATACGTCGCCATCTACACCAAGTTCGGGTATGATGTTCCTGGGAGGCTGCCATTCTCCATTAAGCTTTTCAGAAAAGAAGGTCGCATCATAGAATTGTCTCTTTGAAACAAATACAAGGCGGTTTCCATCACCCGAAACAATAGGGTTAATATCTGCAAACCTGCTGTTTATTACCTCAGAGAGATTCTTATTATCATAATCAACTGGGCCTTTTCTTAATTCCCGCGCCCTTTCACATATCTTTATTTGTTCCTCGACAAGTTCAACATCGTATATCTTTTCATCGAGTATACTTCTGAAATACCTGTAATTCTCAAGTGCTTTATCGATATTGTCATTTACAAGGTAGGCGTTTCCAAGGTAGAAGAATGTTTCAGGCGGGGCAGTGGTCTCCTTAAAATTATTCTCCTTGTATTTCGAATTTATATCCTTCGAAGCTTCTTCAAGGTAAGGGATCGATTTATCCTTCTGATAAGGATCATTCAGGAAACAAATCCCAATTTTATATTTGATGTTGTTATTTGATGGCTCCGCCCTGTGAATTCTCAGATATAGTGGCAAGGCTTCGTTATATTCCTCAAAGAGGAAATAGGATTCTGCCTCGAGAAATGTCTCCTTCAGGTCGGGGGTTTGGGCTTTTGAGAGTATGGCCGGTAAGACAAAAATTATAATTACAATAAAAAAGCCTCTCTTCATACCAGCAGATTTATTTAATATTTCAGCAAATTGTTTGATGATCCTGATAAGGCTGCAATTTGATTTTGCTTGAATTTTAATATGTTCAGAGTGTCTTACAACCATCTCTTTAGCAAATGTAACAATTATCTTGTTAGAAAGTTAGCATTCTTTTAAGCAGTTATCAAGGATGAATTAACAGAATCAGCTATTTTTTTTCAGATTTTTTCAGAGCTTCATCAGGGGGCAATAAATCCGGATCTGCCAGGTAGCGAAACCCTTTCCAGAGGATCTGGAGGTCGTTGACTGTCTTATAGTCTTTTGCATAGATCATATTGATCCTGGCAGCCACCTGAGGGTCTGTTTGCTCATTTTGGAAATTGGAAAGGGTTGTGAGGATTCCATTTCTCAATTTTGGCAGAGTGGAATGGTCGTTATCTCCGCCGGTGTAGTAACCAACAACAGTTTTCATGCCAACGAGCACCTGGACCAGACCTAAGATTGCTTTTAGCGGTTTTTTAACGAACCAGACCCATACTGGAAATGAAGGGATCAGGAGTAGTGAAACGGCAATATCGAATAATCTCTTTGATCTTAAATTAGATTCTTTACCTATCGAATTAAAGTGGATCGTATATAATTCACCGGATGTATTTATTGAATTACTTCCTATAATGGACAGGCTTTCAGGAGGTGCGATCTTATAATTAACAGCCAGGCTGGTCAGGCGTGTCATGATCTTGATGATACGCTGGGAGGAAATATTTGCTGCACAAAAGAGAATTTCATCGATCTTGTGAATACGGGAGATTTCAGCGATCTGATCCACACTTCCGATATAGGGCTCACTGTATTCCTGTTCAGGACTTACATATCCAACGATTTCGGGTTTGATCTGTGTTTTTCCGAGGACCTTGCTCACCCTGTCGGCTTCATTTTGCTCCCCGACAATTACAATCCTTTTTTTCTTATTCAGATCAAGTTTGTAATCTTTTACACCTGCAATATGCATTAACCATCTCCAGAAGCCGGTAGCTATCAGGGTCCAGGCTGTTCCGAGAAGGATGAGTGCCCTGGAAAACCTCATGCTTTCAGGTAGCAGGGCATAGATTACCAGGATGGCAAAGGTTCCGATAAAAATACCTCGCAAAAACTTCCAAAATTTTATAGGTTTATCATAAGCTCCTGAATAATAAGCAGATATGATCCAAATAAGTATGTATCCCGGAACAACATAATAGAGGAATTCATCCGGATAATAGTTTTCTGAATTGAACTTAAATGATTCCCAAAAGGGTAGTCCGATAAGAAAACCTGTAAAAATTATGATTGCATCAATTAGCTCGCGGTATATTCTTTTTACAAACCTTCTGCTCACTGCCATCGATGCCCTTAGGTAGATTGCAAGGTTGATCACCATTGAATAGTGTCGTGCATTTTTGGAACTGAAATGCTTTTTCGCAAAAATGATCATCGCATTATAGAAAACCAATACATAGTTCAGGCTTCCCTTTTTCGTGCTTTCTCCTTTATAATGGATAATGGTTGTATCAGGGTAATAATAGTTTTTATAGCCTTCTTTAAGGATACGGTAGGAGAGGTCAATGTCTTCTCCATACATGAAATAGTCCTCATCAAGCAATCCGGCCTTATCCAGGGTTTCCTTCCTGAGAAACATAAATGCGCCTGCAAGGACCTCAATTTCATTTATTTCATCTTCCGGAAGATAGCCCTGGTGATATTGGCCGAATTTCCTGGACTTTGGGAATAAAGCTGCCAATCCAAAAATTTTATAAAAAGCAACCCATGGTGTTGGAAGTCCTCTTTTGGATTCTGGCAGGAACCGGCCCCTGCCATCTATCATTTTTACTCCCATGCCACCGGCGTCTGCATGAACCTCCATGAATTTATAGCTCTTCATAAAGGTATCTTCTTCAACGACGGTATCGGGATTTAAAAGGAGGATATATTTTCCTGTTGATAAACGGATGGCCTGGTTGTTGGCCTTACTGAATCCAACATTTTCCCGGTTTTCAATAAGTCTTACCCATGGAAATCGCTCACGAATATGACTGCAGGACCCGTCAACAGAGTTGTTGTCAACTACAAATACTTCCGCATTCATGCCTTCAATAGCCTTGCTCACTGAATGTAGGCATTGTTCGAGGAAGTACTTTACATTATAGTTTACAATAACTATTGAAAGATCCATATGTGAAAGCTTATCAGCTAAAATTAAGCAAAAAGTTCAAAATGAGACAGATCCTCAGAATTCTGCTTCTACAATATTCCTGGTGAGGTCCTCAAAATCCTCTCTCTTGCGTATCAGGTAATCTTTGCCTTCATGAATAAGCACCTCAGCGGGTCGATACCTTGAATTATAATTTGAGGACATCGCGTAGCAATACGCCCCGGCATTTTTAAACAGGATATAATCCCCCTCGGTAATTTCAGTCAGTTTCCTGTTCCAGCCAAAGGTGTCGGTTTCACAAATATAACCAACCACGGTATAAATACGGGTCTTTCCTACTGGTTTGCTGATGTTTACCACCTCATGGTAAGCATCGTAGAACATGGGCCTGATAAAATGATTCATACCGGTATCCAGTCCGGCGAAAACTGTTGAGGTGGTTTGTTTAATAACGTTTGTGCGGGCCACAAAATAGCCTGCTTCGCTAACCAGGTATTTCCCGGGCTCAAAGACCAGGCAAAGATCCCTTCCATATTCCTTGCAGAAATTATTAAATCTGGCCCCAAGCTGTTCCCCCAGCATCTCAATGTCGGTTTCGATATCATCGGGTTTATAGGCCACCTTGAATCCACTTCCGAAATCGATATACTCGAGGTCAGTGAATTCCATTGCCGTGTTGAGGATGATTTCTGCTCCCCTGAGAAAGACGTCCACATCAAGAATGTCGGACCCGGTATGCATGTGCAGTCCTTCAACTTTCATATTATTGGTTTCAACTACCCTTTTTACATGGGGGGTCTGATAGATTGATATACCGAACTTGGAATCGATATGTCCCGTGGAGATTTTTTGGTTACCTCCTGCCATAATATGTGGATTTATCCGCACACAAATAGGAACCGTTTCTCCGAATTTATGTCCGAATTGTTCGAGAATGGATATGTTATCGATATTGATCTTCACCCCTAGTTTCGTGGCTGCTTCAATCTCTTCGATCGAAACGCAATTGGGTGTATATATGATGTCCTGTGGCGCAAACCCGGCTTTAAGTCCCAGCTTCACTTCCTGTATCGACACCGCATCCAGCCCGGAACCAAGGTTTTTAAAGACCTTCAGGATATTCAGGTTTGTAAGTGCTTTTGCCGCATAATTTATTTTCACCCTGCTGCCTTTGAATGCATCCATCATGCGTTTATATTGCGAAACCATCTTTGCCGATTCATAAATATACAGCGGTGAGCCATATTTTTCCATGATCTTTGTTACAGGGATCCCATCGATCACATACTGGTTTCTTTTTAACTCCATAATAGATTTTAATAAAATGTAAGCTGCAAAAATACGAAAAAAGAGATTCAAAATAATCTGTCGCATTGAAGACTATAGCGGACCGACGATAGCAGACAGGGAGAAATTACGAACATTACTGTAAAGTAAAAAAGCAGATAACACAATCCTTGCCTCAAAATTTGCTACCTTTTTAACAGAAACGCCCGCCTGATTTTATTAAGGACCGTCAAATTGAAACCAAGAATTATTGTTGTTCCAATATCTTTTTTATATTAATTTTTTCAATTAATGGATCTCTGTCTGAAAAGTAGGATGATACCTTATAACTAGCTAAT